>DUHK01000089.1 GCA_013330915.1 Methanosphaera sp.
GTATATATTATGCATAACGATGATGATGAAATAATATATGTTGGAAAGGCAAAAAAACTTAAAAGCAGGGTTCAAAGTTATTTCAGGGATGAAGACAAATTAGACAGACCAAAAACACAGGTGTTGATGAAACACTTTTCCTATTTGGAATACATTCTGACGAACACGGAAAAAGAAGCCTTAATTTTAGAGGCTAACCTGATAAAAAAACATCAACCTCACTATAACATAAGTCTAAAAGACGGAAAACAATACCCTTACATTAAGATAAGCAACGAAGAGTATCCAAGAATTCACATAACAAGGCGTTTGAAAAATGATGGGGCATCTTACTATGGACCATATACCGATGCAACAAACGCAAGGGCATTCATAGACTTTCTAAACAAGAACTTTAAAATAAGAACGTGCAAACACATGGACGGGCCTTGCTTAAATTATCAGATAAAACAATGTGATGCTCCATGTATAAACAACATCTCTCAGGAAGACTATAACAAAAACATCAAACGGGCAAAACTGTTATTACAAGGAAAATATAAGACAATCATCAAACAGTTTGAAAAAGAGATGAAAAAATATTCTAAAAACATGGAATTTGAAAAGGCCGCAAGAATAAGGGATCAAATAAACACAATCAAAATAACTCTGGAAAAACAAAGTATTCAGCCAACAAAAGATGTTGATCAGGACATTATCGGAATTGATCACAATGACACAGAAGCTGCAGTAGTAATAATTTCTGTAAGAAATGGAAAAACAAACAAAAAGGATGACCTGGTTCTAAAGCAAATCGACGGATTTACTGATACTGAAATACTCACAGAATTCATAAAACAATACTATTCAACAGCACCGGCACCTGATGAAATAATATTGGAGGACAACATTAATGATGAGGATATCATTAAGGAATGGCTTGAGGAAAAACAGGGGCATAAAATTAAGATAAAGATTGCAGAAGGAGGACATTATCTAACATTGATAAACATAGCAAAGAAAAATGCTCATATCAGTCTGACAGAAAACACCAAGGAGGAGGAAAATCCATTATTGACTTTGGAACAATATCTTAATCTTCCAAAATTACCTTACCACATAGAGGCATTTGATATTTCAAACATTTCTGGTATACATGCCGTTGCTTCGATGGTTGTTTTTGAGAATGCAAAACCTGCCAAGAAAATGTACCGAAAGTTTAAAATGTCCACGCCCGGACCGAACGATTTTGCAATGATGAAAGAGGTGCTTACCAGACGTTATTCAAGAATATCTCCAGATTACACAAAAGAGAAAAATCCTGAAGATTCAATGTTTATAAAACCAGACCTTGTACTAATTGATGGGGGTAAGGGACAGTTAGGTATGGCTGTGGAGGTATTCAATCAGTTAAACATTAAAGACGTGCCATTAGTGGGTCTTGCAAAGAAATTCGAAGAATTATACGTTCCTGGACGAAGCGATCCAATAATTCTCCCAAGAAAATCAACGGCATTACACCTTCTACAATATGTAAGGGATGAATCTCACAGATTTGCAATAACATTTCACAGACAGCTTAGAAAAAACGCATTCACCAAGTCAATACTTGATGAAATTCCAGGTGTTGGTAAAAAAAGAAAACAGGCTCTGTTAACGCACTTTGAAAATCTTGATGCAATATATGATGCAAGTGTTGAAGAAATAGCTGATGTTGATGGAATAAATGAAAAACTTGCCCAAACAATTTTTGAAACACTTGAAAACGATAAAAAAAGTAAAAATGTGTGAATTAGAGTGTTGCAGATTCTAAATCAAGTTTGTGAGGTATGATTTCATATTCCTCAAGTTCATAACCTATATCTTCATAATCTTCTAATTCAAACTCTTCCAGTTTACCGTCAAGCAGTAAACTGCCCACATCCAATATTTTATTCACTTTAAAGTTACCCGTTGCCAAACATCGATGGGTGTTTTCAATAACGAAAGGATTGATTTTTGCTGACATATGGGTAATCATCATTAAGGTTTTTATTTCGGGAATTGTTAATTCAGGGTCATAATTGCATGAGCCTAATCTGTCGAGGAACATTTTTGAGTGTCCTGCAAGGTCGTTGTAAAATATCGGTGCAGTGAAAATGAAATAATCTGATTCTCTGATTTTAGCCATGATTTCATTATAATCATCATCTAAAACACATCCACCACCTTTTTCACAGGCTCTGCAACCGGTACAGTATTTGATATCAAAATCATCCATGAACAAGACTTCGTTTGTTCCGCCGTTGTCTTGAATACCTATGGTCAGTCTGTCAACAATTGTTTTTGTATATCCGTTTCTTCTAGAAGATGTGATTAGTGTAAGTGCTTTCATATATTATCTCCAATAACTTTTTTTTTACCAGTTTAATACTTCTCTTGACTTTTCGTTTCCAAATGGGCATATGTATAGACACATTCCGCAGGCTACCGGGTGACCGCTTTGTTCACGTTTCATCAAATATTCTCCACATTTCTGTGGACTGTATGATTTGCTTGGATCCGGCAAATCTTTTATTGCCTTTCCGGGACATGCATTTACGCACATCTGACAGTCACCACATAATGATTCCATAGGGCTTCCTGCATATTGGCCAAGTGGAGCATCAGTTAGGATGGTTGCCCAGGTTAGTCTCGGACCGAACTCTTTTGTAGTCAGAAGATTATTTTTTCCCAACCATCCTATTCCGGCAAGGTTGGCACTGGCCTTGTTACTGAAAGGTTTTTTAAGATTTAATTCGGGGTTCTTACCTGAAACATCCAATACTATTGCATGATGGCCTTCATTTTCTATATATTTGACGATTTTATCGGCAATTTTGGAAACTCTTTGATGGGAATTAAAATATTCGTCAAGATATTGCTTTGCAAGTTCATCATCATTGTATGTTAGGGGTATTTTTTCAATGATTTCCTCTAACATTTTATGTCCGATTGCTATTGCATAGGGATACTTGCAGATATCCTCACCATAAGTTTGTGTCAATTTGTCTTTTTCAACTGTAAAATCAGCAATACCGTAAATGTCACTTAATGAATCTACGTATTCTATTATTGACATTATAATCACTTATTCCGTGAAACCTATGATTAAAGTTCCGATTGGTTCGTCATGTGGCAATTCAAAACAGTCTTTAATATAATGATCCGTATTTGTTGATGGAATTGCAACAGTCAGGCTGCTTACCAACTTTTCAGGGTTGGTGTGTGTGAAAAATTTGCTTTTGGTTGAACCCATTACAAAGAATTGTTTTTCACCAGGTTTGGTAAGGTTTGAGTATGTGACAAAGTTTTCTGATAAAAAGTAAACGTTAGGGTCATCTCTTAGCTCTTCAAGTTCTTCTTCATCAGTAATGGTTTCTCCAATAATCATTCCTGATTCGTTTCTTAGAGTAAAACCGCCACCTTCTTCTTCATCGTAGGAATGATCTATATTTTCGTTTTTGATGGTATTGTCAAGTACTAGAACTATGGCTTTTTCCTCTTCAAATGCTTTTTTCATACCTTCATTAATAAAAGGAACCAATTCTTCAAGTCTTTGCATTTCATGTTCCAATACTCTTTTTTTCATTTCTTCAGGCATTATTTCTGCAATCATTACGGATTCGTCTGTTTTTAGTAATTCAATTAGTTCTGATTCAATACTCATTTTATTCACCCATTTAAAAAAAAGAGAGAGTGTGTTCACTCTTTTTTAACGTTAAATCCAACTAAAATTGAAGCAAGCTTAGCATCATCTTCAAAATTGAAGTATTCTTTTAGGTATACATCTGCTAACGGGTCTGGACTGCTTGATACAACATCACATGTGTCTTCAATTTCTTCAACTTCAATAAATTGAACAGGAGGTAAAATAAATGCTTGACTGGCTTTATTTTTTTCCAGGTAGTCCGTTGTTAAATTTTTCTGGATGTCATTTGGATCCACGGTTAATACGAAGTCTGGTGTAACGAAAGTTGTGTTTTCTTCGGCTTCATGTTTTTTCTTTTGTTCCACACTGACAACTTCTTCCCCAAGAATATTTCCGTTTCTATCAACCAGTTGTACAGTTGGGGTTGGAGGTGGTCTGAAAGTTGCAGTTTTAATTATTGCAACGGTATATTCTCTGTTTAAACATTCATGAACTCCTACATTTATAACAGGAATGAGTTCACCTGTTTTTTCCATTTCAATTTCTAAAATATGTTTACGTACATCGTCATTTAATACTCCTACACTTTGAACTCCTCTTAAAGGTGTAAGGGTATCAATAACTTCTTGTAATACGTCATCAGGATTTTTAGTAATGAATATTCCTCCCTATTTTTATTATATTTAAAACTTGTATAATTTTATTTAAGTATTTTGTTATATTTTAAAGAGTAGGTAGTTTTAAACATACCTTTTAAATATTTCTACTGGAATAAACAAAGATTAAGATATGAAACGTGATGATGAAATTTTTGAAAACTGGGGTGGACCGGACTGTCCTATTGATGCAACACTGGAACTTATTGGACGAAAATGGGTAATTGCAATTATCAGGGACATGTTTTTGGGCTGTAAACATTTTAATGAATTTAAGAAAAACAAAAGGAATTTAAGCAATTCTGTTCTTTCTGATACTCTTAAATTCATGGAAGAACAGGGATTAATTGAAAAAAAAGTATCAGATAATAATTCAAGACACAATACAGAGTACTATTTAACAGAAAAGGCAAAAAAATTAAATGTAATAATATATGATATGCTTTTGTATGGTCTTGATGTTTTAAATTGTGATTATGATAAAATAGATGATTTTCAAAACAGGATGAAAAAAGGGTACGGGGAATTGTTAAAAATAGAATAACTACAACGTTACCCCTACAATGATGGTTATAATACCGTCTTCATAATCCATTCCATATAAATCCTTGATATAATGGTCTGCTCCAGTTGATGGTGATGCAATGGAGAGACTTGAAACTTTTTCTTCAATTTTTTCTTCGTATTCCAGTTCGCCTCGTAATTGATTTACTACAAAAAACTGTTTTTCTCCAGGTGTTGAAAGATTGGGGTATGTTGCAAAATGTTCGGAGATGAAGTATACGCTTGGATCTTCACGTAACTCTTCAAGCTCTTCGGGATCATAAATTTCTTCACCAATCAGGGTACCGTTTTCACTCATTAAAGTTAATGTCGGAATCAAATCTTCATCTGCAACAACAACATCCTTTTTATCTTTAATGATTATCAGCACGTTATCTTCATTCAGGGTTTCTTCCAGTCCCTTGTTTATAAGTGGAACCATTTCATCCAATCTTTTCATTTCAATTTTGGTAATATTCTTTTTAGTCTCATCATCCATCATATCTACTTTGATAACTTTTTCTTCTTTTTTGAGTAGTTCAATGATTTTGTCTAATTTTGTCATGTTCAATCCCCTAAAGTTCTTCCTAAATTCCTTGCATATTCAATTAGGTCATCACAATTTCCACTGCCCGGCTTGTTTTGTCCAACACTTAATACTTCAACAACATCACAACCAATCGATTCAAATACTCGTGATCGTTTGTTGATGTATTCATCGTAGTGTCCCTCAGTGGCGCCATAAGTATGTATGATAATGCATTGTGGCTTGTTTTTGAGCTGATTGGGTGTTGTTTTTGTCATTGAATAGAATCTGTTTATGAAAATCTGTCCCTGTGCATTTATTTCACCAAAATAATTTGGAGCTGCAAAGATGAATAAATCTGATTTTTCAATTTCATCCATAATTTTTATAAAGTCATCTTTAATAACACATTTCGTTGGATTTTCCATGTTTTTGCATGCTTTACAGGCTTTGCAAGTGTTGATATTCAAATCATCAATGAAATATATATTATTGGTACCGTTTTTTTCTTCGATTCCTTCTGTAATGTGGTTAATTATCTGACTGCAGTTTCCGTCCTTTCTGGGACTTGCAATAATTGATATGGCATTCATATTCTCAAAACAACCTTTGTTAATTTGTTTTTTCAATTACTAATAATTTAGTCTTATAATATATTAAATGTAATTATTTATATAAGATATATATCAAAGTTTAAATTATGAAGATAGAAATTATGGAGTTCTTCACTGAAAGTGCAAAGGTAATTACAAATCCTGATGATTTATTCTACATCAAGACTGAAGGTGATGACAAGCATGGGATTTTAGCATTGATATTTTATAGTCTCATGTTGGCTTTGGTTTTGGGAATAGCTACAGGGGATATTGTAATGGCTGGAATGCTATTGCTTGTATTCCTGTTTCTTTCAGTATTCTATAAGTTCGTACAAGCCCTGTTTGCATTTATATTTGCAAGAATTCTGGGTGGTTCAGGTTCCTTTATAAATACTTTTAACCTGATGAGTTATTCAAGTGTTTTAAACATATTTATAATAGTTGGAATAGCATTACTTACATTGGGATTTGGAGTAATCTTTCCAATAATGATCCTAGTAGTCTTATGGAAAATGGTGATAGAAATCATTGCAGTAAGCGAAGAACACAGTTTAGGATATGCAAAATCATTTTTATCAACAGCAGGTATACCGTTAATAATATTTATTATCGTAGTGTTTATTGGAGGGTTGGTATAAATGGATGGAAGTAAAATATTGGGTATCATAATCATTATCGCATTATTGTTATCTTTATGTGTGGTTGGATACTCTGCAGTAACTAAAACGACAGAAAATAATGATAAAGCCGTTACAAACGAAGCAGTTCTTAATGAATCTGATTTGAATCAGACAGTAAATGGTACTAACGAAACAATATCTACGGTTAACTTGGTTATAGATCAAAAGACCGGTGGTGCAAACATAGAGTTTGTAGATAACATGTCCGCGGTTTACAATGTAACGTCAAAGGATGATGGAAACATCATAACAAACGTCACTTCAAATCAAACCGATGATCATCTGGATGTTGTCATTCATTCCAACTCATCAGACAACACAATACTCCTAAGCAATAAATACACATATAACATAAGTGGAAGTTTCATTGCAGGAGGATTTGATGCAAATTTAAACAATAATGCATCTGTAGATCAAATGAACATTAATGCCACATTGGGTGGAGTTAATTTAAGATTCAATGGCGGAAAATTAAATGCTCTTAATACCATTATAACTACTGGTGGATTAAATATCCTTGGAGAACCAAGGGGTGTAACCACAGTTAACTCTGAAATACAAATTGGGGGATTAAACCTTCAATTGGGAAAACCTATAGCAGACATATTCTCCAACATTGATGTTGGTGGAATTAATCC
>DUHK01000105.1 GCA_013330915.1 Methanosphaera sp.
CGGGAAAAACTCAAGAGTGTCAGATATGTGATTATTGACGAAATTCATTCCCTTGCGGAAAATAAGAGAGGTACACACCTTAGTCTAAGTTTAGAACGTTTAAATGAATTGACTGGTGGTTTTACCAGGATTGGATTAAGTGCGACAGTAAGCCCTCCCGATGAAATCGCCACATTCCTTTCAGGATACTCATGGGGACAAAAGAGGGAATGTGAAATAATAAACGTTAATTATATCAAACAGTTGGATATGAAAGTTTTATGTCCTGTTGAAAATATTATTGAAACAGATCAGGAAACTTTAACCAATGAACTTTACAAGTTACTGCACAAATTAATTCAACAACATAAAACCACACTCATCTTTACAAATACAAGAAGTGGAGCCGAAAGCGTTTCTTATAAATTAACACAACATTTTCCAAAATATTATAATTCCAATAATGTAATGGCACACCATTCTTCCCTATCCAAGGAGGTTAGACTGGAAACTGAAAATCAGCTAAAAGATGGGAATCTAAAAGTTGTTGTAAGCAGTACGTCACTTGAATTAGGTATTGATATCGGTTATATTGACCTGGTAATACTGATAAGTTCTCCAAAATCAGTATCCAGAGCATTACAAAGAATTGGACGAAGTGGACATCAGTTACACGAAAAATCAAAGGGACGAATGGTTGTTGTTAACAGGGATGACCTGGTTGAATGCAGCCTGATATTGAAAAATGCCATGGAAGGAAAAATAGATCGAATCAACATTCCACGAAAGTGTTTGGATGTTTTAAGCCAACATCTTTATGGAATAGCCATTGAAGGCAGACAAAACATAAAACATATATTCCACCTTATTAAACAGGCAATGCCCTATAAAGATTTGAGTTGGGAGGAATATGAACAGGTTCTTCGCTATCTTGCAGGAGAATATTCCAAACTTGAGCAAAGATATGTTTATGCGAAAATATGGGTTGATTGGGAAACAAATACCTTTGGTAAACGTGGAAAACTAGCAAGAGTACTTTATTCCACGAATGTTGGAACAATTGCAGATAGAAGTCATGCCAAAGTCAAGTGTAACGGCCAAATTATTGGAAACATTGACGGAGACTTTATGGAACGCTTGCATAAGGGTGACACATTCGTGCTTGGAGGAAGAGTTTATCAGTTTAAGTATGCCAGAGGCATGACTGTTACAGTTGTTCCTAGCGGCAGCACTCCGACAATTCCTTCATGGGTTTCTGAACAGTTACCATTATCTTATGACATTGGTATTGCAATTCAGAACTTTAGAGCAATAATGGAATGGAAACTGTCAACAAATCTTTCCCAGGATGAAATAATTGAATATATTAAGGATTATCTGTATGTTGATGAAAACTCTGCCAGTTCAATCTATTATTATTTCGTAGAACAGTATTTGTATAGTGAAATTCCATCAAAAAACAAGTTACTCATTGAATATTATACCGGATTTGGTGGCAGAAAATTTGTTGTATTCCATTCATTATATGGTAGACGAGTAAATGATGCTTTAAGCAGAGCCGTGGCATACATCATTGCTCAACGTTATCATAGGGATGTTATGATAAGCATTGATGACAATGGTTTTTATTTAAGCAGTGACTCCAAAATTGGTGGGGCAGAGGCTTTTGATGAATTAAATAGTGAAAATATAAGAGAAATATTAATTCAAGCCATTGATAAAACTGAAACCTTGGCAAGCCGTTTTAGAGATTGTGCTAACAGGTCCCTGATGATTTTACGTCGTTATAAAGGACGTGAAAAAAGTGTTGGCCGACAACAGGTTACAAGCAAGATCCTTCTAAACTTTGTTAAAGAGGTTGATGACCATTTCGCCATCCTTGATGAGGCAAGACGTGAAGTTATTGAAGATTATATGGACATTAAACATGCACAGGAAGTTTTAAAATCCATTGAAGAACAAAAAACGGTGATAAAAACTGTTGATACAACTATCCCAACCCCTTTTGCATTTAATTTAGTTTCAAGAGGATATCTTGATGTTTTAAAATATGAAGAACGTGCAGAATTTATTCGAAGGATGCATAAGGCAATCATTGATAAAATAAAAGAAAAAAAGAATGATACTCTGAGAAAAGTTAAATAAAATTTTTAATTTAACTTAAAAACACTAATAAAAACTGTTAACACATTATTTGATTAAAAATATTTATACAAATACTTTTAAAATAGAAACGATATAAATACGATAAGAAATTTATTTAGAATGATTGGGAGAAAGTTTAAATGAAAAATGATACATTATACCCTACTGATGAAATAACTGTTAAAGAAGAATTTTCTTCCTATTTTGAATTCAAAGACTTCCCAGGAGGTCATGAAACATCAATTAAGATTCCAAACAAGTATGATGTAAACTTAAAAGTATACAATCTAATTCCCGGCGTTAGTGTAATCATTAACCATGCAAATCTTAAGGACAGATACAGGGAAAGCGATGATATGCTGGAATATGCCCATCCTGAGGATACTCTGCTGATTAATTTCATTAGAAGGGGACGTTGCCAACTGGAAGTCAATCCGGACAAATACATGTTTGTAAAAAACAATGATATCTACCTGTATATCAAAGAATCATTCCCCAATTCATTCTCATATCTTGGAGAAGTAACAATATATCACATACTGATAAACAGAAGACAGTTCAAGAAATTGTTAACAGAGTATACCCAGGAATATATGGATGTGATAAATTATTTCTTCAAAGAATGTGAAAAAGAAAAAAGTGTCATGTTTAAGGCACCTGAAAAAATCATAGAAATAATCGAAGAACTTGAAAACACCAGATACAACAAAGAGATAACCAATCTGTTGTTATTTCAGTTAAAAACCATTGAAATAATCACATTTTTATATGAACTTGAAATAGAAGACGAAAAAATTAATCAAAGAACGTACTCCGATGCCACAATCAGGGTTGTCCGAAACATAAAAAATTCCTTATCACGAAACATTGCAAGTTACGTTTCATTGGAAACACTCTC
>DUHK01000152.1 GCA_013330915.1 Methanosphaera sp.
GAAACTTTATGTAAAAATGGCCATGGTATGTCAGGTACGTTAGCTGTCATTGCGTCAAATGATTGAACCATTCTTATAACAACCAGGTATCCAAAGTCTCTTTGATCTCCTTTTACTCCAGTTACTTTACTATCGGTAAGCACTACAAAATATTGCCATAAATCTTTATGTAATCCTTCCTCTTCCACGTGTTTGTTTAGAATTGCATTTGCTTCCCTGCATATTTCAAGTTTTTCTTTTGTAATATCACCAAGTACTCTTACAGCTAAACCAGGTCCAGGGAATGGTTGTCTGTGTACAATTGCATCTGGAAGTCCGAGTTCTGAACCAACTTCTCTTACTTCATCCTTGTATAATTCACGTAAAGGTTCTATTATTTCAAGTACCAATCCATCAGGAAGGGTTACATTGTGGTGTGATTTGATTTTTCCTTCACTTTCAATCCAATCTGGTGCAATGGTTCCCTGTAACAGATATTTTGCACCTGATTTTTTAGCTTCTCTTTCAAACACTTCTATAAATTTATGACCAATAATTTCACGTTTTTTCTCAGGATCTCTTACACCTGCAAGTGCTGCTATAAATTCATCTTCCGCATTAACTAATTTGAAGTTAAGTCTGTCTTTAAATGTTTCTTCAACTTGTTCGGCTTCCCCTTTTCTTAGTAAACCATGGTCTACAAATATTGCTTCAAGTTGATCTCCAATTGCTTCGGATGCGAGTACACTAGCTACACTACTGTCTACTCCACCAGACAAAGCAATTATAACTTTTTCATCTTTAACTTCTTCTTTAATGTTTTTTATTGAGTCTTCTATAAACTTTTTAGTATCCATCATCATTTTATTCACGCAACCTATTGTTTACATAACTTGTAGAAGTTTTCAAATATCTCTCCACCTCTAGGAGTATGTTGAACTTCAGGATGGAATTGTATTCCATAAATGTCTTTATCCTTATGTTTCATGGCTTCGATAGCACATTTGGTGGAACTGGCCAATATTTCAAAGTCATCAGGTAATGTTATGACTTCATCCTTGTGTGACGCCCATACTTTTAATGAATCTCCAACGTCTTCAAAGATACCAATTTGTTTTTCAATGTTTAAATCTATCTGTGCATAACTTTCTATTTCTGCAGATTTGGTTTCACCACCAAATACATTAGCAATTATTTGGTGTCCTAAACATATCCCTAATATTGGTACATCCATTTGCTTAATGATTTCTTCACAGTTACCTATTCTGTCAATTGAAGGACCTCCACCTAAAATAATGCCCTCTGGATTCATGGATTTAATTTCATCTAAACTTGTTTCATTGGAAACTAGCTTATTTTCTATTCCAAGATATGTCAAAGTTCTAGATATCCTATGATTGTATTGTCCAAAATTATTAATAATAACAATGCTCATATTAAATTCCCGTGTCAATTATAAAATCAGTTAAAATAACAAACATGATTGATAATTTATAAATCTATTATATATTACTATGTTTATATATAATATTATGGAACTAGATAATATTATAATTATTGTTATTAGTTGTGTTATTGCGGCTATTTTAACATCAGTATTTTTCAGGATATTGTTACCTATAATCGTTTTCTTAGTCATTGCATATTTTGTATATGTGCTAATAACTAATTGGACAAATAACAATAACTACCATTAAGGGTAAATCATGACTATTTTAGATACTTTGGAAAATGGAATGACTTATGAAGTTTTGATATCTACTGAAAATGAGGATGGATCTTTTAATGTCAAACCTTTTGGTTTAAAAATTAAAGATAATTTCTTTGTTATTAAGTTATTTCCTAACAGAACTTTTTTTAATATCAAACGAACTTCTCAGTTAACAGTATACTTTTTGCAGGATGTTTCAATGTTTGTCAAGGCTTTGACATCTACTTTGGATTATAATACTTTTTTAGAAGAAGTTAACTGTGAAATAGAGTGTGCCGTTTTAAATTTGGATACAAATTCTATTGAAGATGTTTATGGAAAAAATGTGAACACAACAATAACGGCAAAACCACTAAAAATAATTGAACATAAAAGAACTTTACCAACAATAAATAGGGCTTCCAATCAAATAATGGAATTGCTGGTTGATTTTTCAAGATATAATCTGATGGATGCAGATGCAAAAAACGATTTTATCAAAAAAGTTCATTCTTCTGAAAGTTTAATAAGAAAAACCGGTAATAAAAAGCATATGGATTCATTAAATATTATAAAAAAAGAATTGAAAAAGAAGGGAGGTTCTATTCCTCTTTAACTATTAAATCAATAAATTTGTTTTCATTGACATCAAACAATCCTTTATCTGTGATTTTAAGTTCTGGAACTACAGCCAAGGCCATAAAGGATAGTGTTGAGAAAGGACTTTCCAATGGACAACCCATTTTTCTGACCAGTTCATTAAGTTGTGTTGATTTTTTGGCAACTTCGTTGACAGGTTTATCGCTCATAAGTCCCGCAATAGGCAGTGCTAAATCTAATTCTTCTTGATTACTCATAGCAACAATTCCACCTTTATTTTCAATGATTTTGTTGGTGGTTTCTGCCATAAATTTACTGTTTGTACCAACAACAATAATGTTGTGTGAATCATGGGACACACTTGAAGCAATTGCTCCATTTTTAATACCAAATCCACTTATAAAGGCATTTGAAATTGTATTGCCTCCATAACGTTCAACAACACTAACTTTAAGCACATCTTCATATACTGAAGGAATAATAACTCCTTTATCTACAGTTAATTTTGCATTAGACTTTTTGGTTATGATTGTATTTGGCACAATATTCATAACATTAACTATTGCACTCTTATGGTTTGGATCTTGTGCTTTCACATCAAAATCTTCCGGTTTTTTGAAATTCACATTAAATGTGGTTTCTAAAGGCAAAGGATTTGCCTTGTATAATATTTTTTGTTTTTTAAATATGGTGTTTCCATTCACGATTACTCTATTAACTTTAAAATCTTCTAAGTTATCAATGAATACTAAGTCAGCACTTTTTCCTGGACTTATACTACCACAATTTAAGTTATAATGCTCTGCAGGGTTGATTGTAACCATTTTGATGGCATC
>DUHK01000018.1 GCA_013330915.1 Methanosphaera sp.
ATGTTTCTTAAACTGTAACCTAAACCTTCAAGGTGAGTTGTTTGACCTAATAAAGTGGTTAAAGCTCCACCTAATTGAACGTTGTGTGGGTATCCACCCATAGCAGCAGTTTTAATTTCTGATGCTTGGTATTTGTTAATATCGAATGTGTCGATAATTGCTTGGATTAAAGCTGAACCTGTTGCTAATGGAGCAACTGAGTAGTCACCAGCTATGGTTAATCTTTCTGATGGTAATTGTACTAATACTTGTTTTCCGCCGTTTAATAATTCTAAATTAAAGTCGTCGTCACAGCTGACTCTTAACATTTTTGTCATTTTGTCAGCTATAGCATCAGCATTATCTACAATTGCTAAATCTAATTCTCTACCAGGAATAAAGTTAACTTTTCCACCGTAAGCTCCGTTTGCTAATGATTTTTCTATTCCTGCAAGGTTTACAGCAACAGAACGCTTAATTTCTTGTATAATATTTTTAATTGTAGGGTTTACTACTGGACTGATTGCTTCTAGAGGTACTTGTTCTTCTAAAAGTTTTCCATCTACCCCATATAAATCTATTTTGTCTTCATATGTTGGCATTTATATGTACACCTCTTAAAATAGTATATTCATTAAGAAATGAAATTATCATATTCATTCCGGGTTATAAATTTCCTGTTCTTTCATTTCACATTACTAAAATGCTGATATTCATCCGATATTTAGTTGGTAAGAAATATTGATGAAACATAATTAGTAATACGTGTTTTTATACAAAATGCAAAGTGAAAAAAAATTCAGTATATAAACTTAAACAAGAGATAAATATAGCCCTCCAACTGTCTAAAATACATTTCCATAATTGTGTTCAAATATTTATACAAAAAACACCCCTTAAAGTTTAGGATATGTTTTAACCGTTATAAACTACGTTTAATAGAGTAATACAAAGATAAACATTATGAATATTTTGTATTATTTGTATTTGTAATAAATATTCTTACAATTAAATTATTTAATAAAATAAACATATAAATGTTATCAATTTTATAGAAAAAAAAAGTAAAGTAAATATAGATAATATATTGATTTATCAACTTGAAATTACCCAATACCATAATCATTTTAACAGAACCGACATTTTTATAATTGAATTATAAAATTAAAAAAGTATTTTTAAAAAATTAATTAAACATGATGAAAACTATGCTTAAAAAAATTATTGATAATGTAAAAGAGAACAGTTTAAATTTGAAGGATATAGAATATTTATTTTCTTTAAAAAAGAAAGATGAACTGGAAAAAATATATTCATTATCTCATGAGATTAATGAAAATTTTCATGAAAAGATCAGCTACGAATCAAACATTTACTATCCTACAATTTACCAGATTGAAGACAACTGCCCAACCTGTGGTTACAGAAGCATGGAATCAAGAAGAAAATATACTCATGATTTCATTGTCAAGAACGTGGAGTATAAACTGCAGGATATAGAGGAATATCCCATAAGTGGAATCAACTGTTATAACAAGGACATATCAGGCATCAGAGAACTATTGATTATACTTGATACTTTAAGTCGCTTTGATGATTTGAAAATTAATGTGAGAGTATCAAACTATGAACATATCAAACATCTGGACAGACATAACATTGATTCTGTTATAATTCAAACATCACAAAATAAAGCATCCAATTTTAATCAAAAGTATAATGAAAATTACGATGAGCATGAGGAAAAGATGGTTAAATACATCAAAGAAAACATGAATTTAAAGATAACATATGAATTCTTGATAAATTATAATGAAGGATATACGGATATACTGGACAAAATATCAGAAATTGAAAAATATGATGTTGACAGTATTGAAATAAAAGGTTATGACCCTTTCATAGATAGTCCCGAAGAGTATAATCCACAGTACACCAGAGATTACATACTAAAAATAATTTCACTCCTGAGAATTGCCTTTCCAACAAAGGAAATAAAAATACAGTATGCAACAAACGATAACAATTATCTGGAAGATTATATAAAACTGGGTGTCAATACAATTACCGGAATATATACCCCCCACTTGAACAGCAAGTTAGAGAATACTGATATAATTCATTGAAAGCAGTAATTTAAAAAAAAAATAAAAAAAGTATAGGATCATTAGTTAAGAGTGACTCTTATACTATGACACTATTTTTCCTTAAGTATTATTTTAGTCATATTTTATTTTATAAAACTTGATAAACAAATAATACTGTTTAACAATCTATTAAAAAAATGAATTGAAGAGATATCTCTTCAAAACATGCTTCTTCAAAGAAGAATTGTACTTATTTTAGTTTACTTAGATTTTTTTTACTAAGTTACCCATGTGATCGTATACTTCTACAGTAGATAATCTCATTTGGGTATCTAATTGGTGAGTTGCACATGAAAGACATGGGTCGTATGCACGAATAACCATTTCCATTAAGTTGAAGATTTTGTCGTCAACTTCTACACCAGGTTTGATGTAGGTGTTTGCAACTTGTTGAATACCCATTTCCATTGCTGGGTTGTTCTGTACTGTTGCAACTACAATGTTTGCTTCGGTTACTAAACCGTTTTCATCGGTTTTGTAGTGGTGAGTTAATGTTCCTCTTGATGCTTCAACAATACCTACACCTTCACCGGTGATTTGGCTTCTGTCGATAGCTCCAGGACGTTTTTCTCCACTTAAGTCACCTTCAAGACCGTCAACTGCTAATTCAGCTGATGCTACTAATTCGATGAGTCTTGCTGGGTGGAATAATAATGTTTCTTGTGGACATTGACCGAATGTTGCTCTGAAATCGTTTAATAATTCTTGAGCTTTAGGTGCTGCGTCAGGCATTTTTTTACATGCGTTTAATCTGGATAATGGTGCTACTCTGTATACACCTTCAGGGTATCCGATGTCTTTGATGTAAGGGAATTTTAACCAGGAGTATGGTTTTACGCCTTCTGCTATGTAGTCGGTGTAATCTTGTGGTGCAAATTCAGCATATTCTTTACCTTCTTTGTCAACCATTCTTACGTTACCGTTGTACATGTCCCAACTACCATCTTTTTTGTCTACTAAACCTGTGTGGTAAGTTTCAACGTAACCTAATGTTTTGATTAAGTCTAAGTTTTCTTCAAAGATAGGTTGAGCTGCTTCCCAGGTGTCCCAGGAAAGTTCTAAACATCTTTTTGCTTTTTCTAAGTCTTCAGCTTGAACTTCATCGGTTAATTCAGTGGTAATTCCACCAGGAGTGTTGGATACTTGGTGAATTGGTCTTCCACCGATGGTTGTGATGATGTCTTGTGCGTGTCTTCTTAATTCTAAAGCTTTACCTGCTAATTCAGGGTAGTCTTTAATTATTTGGAATACGTTTCTGGTTTTTCTATCTTTTCCACCTATGAAGTCAGGTGCAGATAAGAAGTAGAAACTTAATGTGTGAGAGTGGATAACTGAAGCCCAGTTCATGATTTCTCTCATTTTGTATGCTGCTGGGAGTATGTCATCGTCGTTGTATCCGAATACTTGATCACATGCTTTAGCTGCAGCTAAGTGGTGTTGTACGTCACAAATACCACAGATTCTAGGTACGATTCTAGGTACTTCTTCGATTGGTCTTCCTTGTAAGAATTTTTCAAATCCTCTGAATTCCATTACGTGTAATTTAGTATCTTTTACATTTCCTTCTTCATCTAGGTCTACGGTAATTTTTGCGTGACCTTCAATCCTCGTTACTGGTTCTAATGTTAATTCTACCATTTATTTTAGCCTCCTACAATTAATCTCTTAGTTTTAATGGGATTAAAGCTGCTGGTAATGTGTAAGTGTAGAAAGTTCCTACAATATCTTCTACTTGGTTTGCAACTTCTTCAGGATCAATTTCTTTATCGTTTTCTACACCGAAGTCAGAACCGATAGCACTGATCATTTTTGCTCCTGCATCTAATACTTTGTCAGTAGGACCGTAACATCCTCTACATGGAGTGTCTACAGAAGGACATTGTGCTCCACATAATGGTCTTGTTGCAGGACCTAAACAGATTACACCTTGAGGTACTAAACATAAGTCTTTGTCGGTTGGTCCAACTTCCCAAGGTCTTTTGATTGTATCCATTGCCATACCCGTAGGTGGTTTTTCTCTTTCACATACGTCACATAAGTTGTTATCAGGGATTTCAGGTGTTTCTCCTTTAACTAATGCAATGAGTACTTGAGCGATAACATCTGATTTTGGTGGACAACCAGGTAATGCTGCATCCACTTTAATAACGTCAGATAATGGTCTTACTCTGCTTTCTAAGTGAGGTACAGATTCGTTAGGGATGATTCCGTCTGGGTTAACAGTTGAGCATGAGTTGATGTATGCTTCTGTTGTTAATTCATCGTTGGTGTGTAAGTTTCCTAATCCAGGAATTCCACCGAATTCTGCACAGGTACCGTAAGCTACAACAAAGTCAGCTTTTTCTCTTAATACTTCAGCTAATTCTTTGTTTTCGTCGTTACGAATTCCACCTTCAATTAATACAATGTCCATTTCTGGAATTTCATCATATTTGGTATCCATAAGTACAGGACTGAATTCGAATTCTGCTACTTCTAATACATCTAATAATAATTCGTGTAAATCTGTAAATGCAATGTGACATCCAGAACATCCACCGAGCCACATAGTTCCTATTCTTTTTTTATCTGCCATGTACTTATTCCCCCTCTGCTAATTGTGCTTTAAGTGGTGAAGGACCTAATTCCTGAATTTCTGCAGTTACTCTTCTAATAGTACTTGCGAATTTTTCTCCTTCAGAAGCTGAAATCCAATCGTGTTGAACTCTTTGTTTTTCAATTCCAAGTTCGTCTAATAATCTGTAGATTAATCTCATTCTTCTATCGAATTTGTAGTTACCTGCATCGTAGTGGCAGTCTCCCATGTGACATCCACCGATGAATACTCCGTCTGCTCCTTCTCTTAAAGCTTTGAGTATAAATTGAGGTTCAATTCTTCCAGAGCACATTACTCTGATCATTCTTATGTTAGGTGGGTATTGCATCCTTGATGTTCCTGCAGTATCTGCTCCACCGTAACAGCACCAGTTACAACTGAAAACGATTATCTTAATATCGTCATTAGCCATTATTTTTCCTCCTATTATAAAAACATGATTATTTAACTAAGTAATAATCATTTAAAATTCTAAATGATTTGACATTTAAATTTAATAATTTAAACACGTGTTATTGTACTATTAAACATAAAGTCTTTGAGTACAATTGTACAATTAACTAAAATAATGTACAATATTATATCACTTTAACTATTATTATAAAGGTTATTTTATGGAAAAAACCATTAAGTTTAAATATGATGACTGAATTTTTTGACATTATCGTGGTAAAAAATGAAATAAAAATAATTAAAAAAGACGATTATTCATGCCGGATTAATTAAATAAAGATTTTTTAGAATTTTTAGAATTTTCATTGAAATATTAAAAAAAGATAATAATTTTAGGCAAACCTAAATAAAATATCATGATTTTACACTAACTCCGAAAAAAGTTACATAATATATATTATTACAGAATCATCAAAGACCCTTTCATATAACAATGTTACATAACATTTAAAAATATTATGAAATATATATTAAATAAAGAAAAGATAGAATGATTTTTTATATAAAAATAATTAACATAAATTACAATTTTGGTGATTGAATGCTACTTGAGATATCTGATTTAGAAGTAGAAGTAGAAGGAAAAAAAATACTCAATGGTGTTAACTTAAAAATTAACGAAGGAGAAACACACGTTTTATTAGGTCCAAACGGGGCAGGAAAAAGTACATTATTTATGACCATACTGGGATTCCCTAACTATAAAGTTACAAA
>DUHK01000141.1 GCA_013330915.1 Methanosphaera sp.
TAATAATTCTTCATCCTTTTTTTTAATAGTTTTTTTTGCAGTGATTTAATATGGTGGAATTATTGGCTCCCGCAAGGGATAAACGTTCAGTCAGTGCGGCTATAAATAACAATGCTGATTCAGTATATGTTGGAATTACTGATTATAATATGCGAGCAAACGTTGCAAACATTGATTTGGACGATATAAAAGATATATCAAAACAATGTCATGATAACAATAAAAAAGTTTACGTCTGTACAAACACTATAGTTTCTGATAATCAGTTGGAAAAATATAAAAAACAGTTGGTGAAATTGGAACAATGTGATGTGGATGCATTAATTATTTCAGATATGGGAATGATTAACATTGCAAATAAACATTCCATACCGTTACATTTAAGTGTTCAAGCAAACATCACAAATTCAGAGGCATTGAAACTATATAAGGAACTTGGTGTAACAAGAGCTGTTTTATCCAGGGAATTATCCTTGGAAGATATCAAAAACATAAAAAAGAAGTCACCCATTGAGATTGAAACGTTTGTACACGGAGCAATGTGTGTGGCAATATCGGGGCGTTGCTTTTTAAGTTCATATTTCTATGATAGAAATGCCAATTGCGGGGAATGCTTACAACCCTGCAGACAGGAATGGATTCTTAAATCAACTGAAAATAAAGAATTGGTACTAACCCAACCTGAAAACAATGATTTGGAAAAATCCCGCTTACTTAGCCCAAAGGACATGTGTATGATAGAGCATATTCCTGAGTTAATTGAAGCAGGAATAGATGCTTTTAAGATAGAAGGAAGGGCCAGAGCACCTGATTATGTTTCAACCGTAACAAAATGTTATTCTGATGCAATTGATTTGTATGAAAAAGGATTATGGGATGAATCATCAAGGATTATGGTACCTAAATGGAAAGAAGAATTGAAATCAGTTTTCAACAGAGGATTTGACACAGGATTTTACTTTAGAACTCCAAAAGAAACCAGTCTGGATAATCAGGCCACCTATAAGAAGGTAGATATTGGTCAGGTAATGAATTTCTATAAAAAAATTAATGTTGCCGAGATTAAGCTATGGGACACACTGGAAGTGGGTGATAGTATAATTATCCAAGGCAATAAAACGGGAAGTATAACAGAAAAGGTTTCTTCAATGCAAATTGATGGAAAAAATGTTCAAAAAGTTACTGATAAATCTGTGGGTATAAAATTAGAGAATGTAGTACGTCAAAATGATCATGTGTATAAAAAAATATTACTGGATAAAGGAGTGGAATAATGGTTAAGAAAATAGCAGTTTATGGAAAAGGTGGTATAGGAAAGTCTACAACGGTATCAAACATGGCCGCAGCATATGATAACGATACTTTCGTAATAGGATGTGATCCAAAATCCGATACAACAAGAACTTTAGTAGGAAAGAGAATTCCAACTATTTTAGATACAATTAAAAAAAACAAGGAACCTCTTTTTGAAGATGTGGTTTATGAAGGTTATAACAATACGCTTTGTGTAGAAGCAGGAGGACCAGAACCTGGTGTAGGATGTGCTGGAAGGGGAGTTATTGTAGCAATGAAATTACTCGACCAAATTTCCGCATTCAAAAGCAATCCCGAATTAGTAATATATGATGTATTGGGTGATGTTGTATGTGGTGGATTTAGTGTTCCATTGAGAGAAGAATATGCCGATGAGGTATACATTGTTACAAGTGGAGAATACATGTCATTATATGCTGCAAACAATATTGCTAAGGGAGTTCGTAAATTAAATGGAAAATTGGGTGGAATCATCTGTAATTGTAGAAATGTTAAGGATGAAATTGAAATAGTCACAGAATTTGCTTCCCTTATTTCAAGCAAAGTTATAAGTATAATTCCACGTAGTGATCTTGTACAAAAGAGCGAATATAATGCATGTACCGTATTGGAAATGTTTCCGGAATCAGAACAGTCAGATGTATACAGGGATTTGGTTAAGAATATAGTTAACAATGATTCATTTACAAATCCTACTCCAATGTCAACAGAGGAATTTGAAACGTTCTTCCATAAATATGTTTAATCATTTTCAAACCAGTAATGTGGACAAAGTCCTAGATTTTCATAGGAGCATGCGCTAGATTTCAGAGCCTTTTCATAACTATCAAAATAATATAAATGTGACATGCAATTACAGTCAGAACAACCGAAAAGTTCAATATTTCCGTTGGACTTTTTGCTAATTTCATTTGATATGTCACATTCTATTTTTTTAGTAGAGTAAGTGAATACCACTTCTTTTATTTGTGCATTTTTATTAAGTGTTAAATAGTCGGCATGCCAATGTTTTTTCTTTTTTTTGGAGATATGTCTTTTGATGCGTTTATCAAGTGAGTTCAATGCCGAACCGACATAGACATAAAAACCTTTTTTAAAATATGTTCTGCCCATGGCCCCGATTTTAATTGTAGAATCATCTTTCATGGAAATGATTAAACAGTAAGTTCCCTTGTTCTTGTCAGTTTCATTTTTCATAAAATTACACTTTTTTATACTTTTTAAATCAATATATAATTAATAATATCTATGGTGAGTATATGGAATATAGTTTTTTTGCAAGAGGTCATGAAAATGTTACTTCACTTCATAAGTCAACTTTTGAGATAACTACTGATGAGTCCTTGACATTAAAGGGCGATTGTATTATCGGAGTTAAATCAGGTGTAACTTTGAATGATTTGCCCGAAGAAATTAAAGATCATATTAAAACTGACAATGAAAAAATCGAATTGATTTTGGAAACAGATAATTTCTCTGATAAAATTGTGGGTTATGGTTCATCCAAATTAACTTTGGATCATCCATCTGATATGGTGTGTAGAAAAAGGGACTTTACATGTAGCAGAACATTAATGATAAATGCAGATAAGGCTGCTAAAGATTTAGATAAAAATTTAAT
>DUHK01000111.1 GCA_013330915.1 Methanosphaera sp.
ATGAACAAAACAAGAATTGAATGGATAGATTTGGTTCGGGCAATTGCCATATTGACAGTTTTATACATTCATTCAGTTGACGGAATATACATAATATCTTCTGATGCAATAATGAATTTCACAATGTTTTCCAGAATATTTGAATTTGCTTCATTATTCATAGGACGTATAGGTGTCCCTTTTTTCCTGATGATAACAGGATATCTGTTACTTGACCGGGTATACGATGATGCGAAGGTTAAAAAGTTTTGGAATAACAACTGTAAGACATTAATCGTAGTTACACTCTTATGGTCAGTAATATATGCATTATCATTGACCCTGATATCCAACAGATATACTCAGGTAAATACAGTGGAAGCAGGTAATCTTTTCTTTAGTCATATGTGGTATATGCCTATGATTATAGGAATGTATTTGTCTATGCCGTTTGTAGCAACTGCTTTAAAGAATTTTGAAAATAGAACTATTCTGCAGGCAACAATTGTATTCTCATTGCTTGCATTTTGTTTACCGTTTATATCAGTATTGTGTGATATGCAGGGTATTCAGAATGTTGCAATACAGTATTGTCTTGGTTTTAGTGGTGGAATATATGGTATATACATTATTCTGGGATACCTTGTGAAAAAGGGAATGTTTAAAGAAATTTCCAGCAGGATCTGGGGAATAATAGCAATAGTGTCCTTTTTAATTTGTGTACTGTTCCAGTATTATGCATTTATCAGAGGTTACAACTTCTTCTTATGGTATGAATTTCCGTTTATATTAACCGGATCTTTTGCATTGTTTGAACTTGTATCAAGAATGGATAGTGTAATGTTCTACAGTCAGGTAAAAGTATTGTCAAAATACTCATTTGCAGTGTTTTTAATACATAACCTGTTCAGATTACCTTTACTACCGGCAATTGTTCAGTTACCATTTTCCGAACCAGTTAAGGCAATAATATTATGGATCTTATTAATAATCTTAAGTTATGCTATGGCTGCAATTATATACAGAATACCAAAATTCGGTAAGTTTCTGTTATACATGCGATAATATTATTCTTTCATCTCCTTTTTTATTTTTTTCAACACGCCCATGGCTTCAGGTATGGGAAAGAGTGGATAAATATGAAACATTTCATCTCCAACAATTAATTCAACATCAACCTTATTTTCAACCAGTTTTTCATAATAACACAAGATATCCTTGTAGAATATTTCATTACTTCCCGTAAATATCAATGTTCTTGGCATGCCTGAGTTATCGCCGTATAATGGACTTACATGATAGTCTGTTGTACTTAAGTTTCCGGACCATCTTATTCCTATTTCTTTGAGTCCGGCATTTCCTAGAATTGGATCTTTAGTGTCATCATATTCGTTTTTCATGCTAACATCCAGCCACGGTGAAAAGACAATGATGTTATCGGGTTTTCTAAGACCGAGTTTTTCCAATTGCTGAGTAAATCCCAACACAAAACCTCCGCCCGCAGAATCACCCATCAGTGTTATCTGGTTGTGTTGCTGTAAGATATGCTCATACAATTCTGTGATTTCTTTGTAACTTTCACTATAGTCATGTTGTGGGCATAGGGGATATACAGGCAGGATTACATGTATTTTAAGTATTTTGCTAATAAGATAACAGTAAAGCTGGTGTTGCATGTTTATCTGATTAACGTATGCTCCTCCATGAACGTAAATAATTATCCTGGAATCATCATATTCTTCACCAAAAGATACGACGTCCATACCGCAAATATTTTCACTATTGAAGATGCTTTTAAATTTTTCTTCGGATTTATTATCTAGAAATCTTTTAATTTCTTCTGTTGAAGTCATATATGTTGGTTTGGTTTTCCATAGAATAAACTCTGCAATTCTGGATATGAAAGATCTACTCATAGAAATCACCGATTAGGTTTTACTGTTCTTATTTCTTTAATATTATTTTTTTGTATTTATCGTTTTAATTTTGTATAGTACTTTATATTTTGTTTTTCTTTCTACTAGTTTTATACTGTTTTTTGAGTATGTAAAGTGGTGAGTTTCATTCTGAATTTTTTTTATCGGAATGTATTTTTTATTTTCATTCAATGATGTTGATAAAAATCAATATCAAAATCTTTATTAATGAAATACTTTCCTAATGAAAGTATATATATTTTGTATTGCAAATATTACATTAACGGTGATTTAATTGGCAAAAAACAGAAAAACACAATTAGGTTTTGGAGCAATGAGGCTGCCACAAACAGATAAAAACAACCCGGCATCAATAGACATGACAGAATTTACAAAAATGGTAGATTATTATATTAAACAGGGATATAACTATTTCGACACATCATACGCATATCACGATGAAAAATCAGAAAATGCAATAAAGGAAGCATTAGTAAACAGATATCCTAGAGAATCATACCAAATCGCGGATAAAATACCAACATGGTTGTTGCAAAAAGAAGAAGACAATGAACGATTGGTTAATATAATGTTGGAACGCTTGGGTATCGATTATTTTGATGTTTTATTAATACATAATATTAACAGGACATTTATAACACTGGCCGAAAACTGTAAAAGTTTCGAATACCTTCAAAAAGCAAAAAAAGAAGGTAAGGCCCTTAAAGTAGGATTCAGTTTCCATGACAAAGCGGATTTATTAGAGGAAATACTGGCTAAATATCATGACATTATTGATATTGTTCAAATACAGTTAAATTACCTTGACTGGGAAGACAACAGGGTACAATCAAGAAAATGTCATGAAGTATGTGTAAAATACGGAGTTGACATAGTTATTATGGAACCGATTAAGGGAGGAACATTGGTTAACCTGCCGGAAGCAATAACAGAAATCTTTGTCAGGGAAGAAAAAAGTCCGGCAGGAGAAGCATTGAAATTTGCTGCCTCACAAAATAACGTTATAACAGTACTTAGTGGAATGGGTTCCTTAAAACATATGAAAGAAAACTGTAAAACCCTAAAAGACTTTGAATCTCTTACAGAAGAGGAAAATCAATTTTTAATGAACATGGCCGATGAAATAAGAAAGAGAGTAGCAATACCATGCAGCTACTGTAACTACTGTGTAAAAGAATGTCCACAAAACATACCTATTCCAGACTTTTTCAATCTTTACAATACTGAAAAAATGTATCCTCTGCAGGCTACATCATCATTATATGCAACCACATCCGCACATAAAGCACCAGCATCATCCTGCATAGAATGTGGAAACTGTGTAAAGTATTGCACACAACAATTAGACATTCCACAATTACTCAAAAAAGTTGCAGAATTGTTTGAATAGACATACAATTTAACCATTAATATTTAAGTATTTTTATAATCCTCACTTAATTCAATAAAATCCCCATCCATCTTTTTTTAATATTATTATAAAAAACAATTAAATAATAATTTCATCTATAAATCAATATATAGTTTATTTTAATAGGAGGATTAATAAAAAAATGCATTATACCGGAACATTATACAGAAATCCATATGAACCACCATCTCCCCTGCTTGAAATAACACAGGGATGCACACACAACGAATGCAAATTCTGTAACATGTACAAAAATGTACAATTCCGTCCATCACCCATAGAATGGATTGAAGAGGACATAATGGAAATAGCAACTTCCTATCCTGATGTAAACAGATTACAACTTATATGTGCTGATCCATTCTGTTTAAGCTTTGAAAGATTGGATGAAATATGTGACCTTGTAAACAGGCACTTGCCCGATGTAGAAATCATGACCATGGCCGCAAGGGTTACAAACGTTAAAAACAAGACGGTAGAACAATTGAAGATTCTCAAAGAAAGGGGAATGGTGGAAGTTAACATAGGTGCAGAAAGTGGAGATGACTGGACTTTAAAAAGAATAAACAAAGGTTATCAGTCAAAAGATATTCTTGAACAATGCAATAAGTTAGATAAGGCTGGTATAAACTATTGGCTAACCTATTTGAATGGAGTTGCCGGTGTGGAACATTCAAATGAACATGCAATTAATTCAGCAAAAATATTCAGTGAATGTAATCCGATAGTGGTTGGAACAGGCGGTTTAACCTTGTTTGAAGGAACAGAATTGCTTGAAGAATACCGGGCCGGAAAATTCAATCCTCTGGATGAAAAAGCTTTAATGACTGAACTGTTAACATTCATAGAAAATCTGGATTTAGAGGGACGATTTATCACACATCATACATCTTCAATGAATTTAAACACAATGCACTTTAACAAGAATAAAAGTCAAATAGTCTCCTCACTAAAATATGGCATAAAGAATTTTGACATGGAATATTTAGCAGGGATACGTGAAAACAAAAGAGGTTTATAAACTAACTAATGGGGATGCATATCATGGATATTGTAGCATTAATGGGAAGTCCCAGAAAGAATTCTAACACGGATATTTTACTGGATAATATGATTAAAGGCACACAGGAAGCAGGTCATAACGTCAGCAAATATTGTGTCGGTGACTTAAATGTTGAAGCATGCAAGGCATGTGGAACTTGTATGGCAGGTAAAGACTGCGTATTAAACGATGACGGGTTAACAATCACCCATGAAATAGCAGAGGCTGACGGATTAATTGTTGCCACTCCAATATATTATGGTCAGATGACAGAATCTTTAAAGATTTTAATAGACAGGCTCTTTGGAATTACAAACAATCCTCTGATATCATTATCAGGTAAGGTGATGTTGATATTTACACATCTTGGACCAGAAGGATACTATGATTCATATATTGATTTGACAAAGATACAGCCATTCCAACTGAACATGAATTATGAAGTGGTTGACGTATTGGATGTGGGAAATTTAGGCAGTGTTTACAATCAGCCAAATAAAATTCTGGAAGCCTATGAAATGGGCAAAAAGTTTTAATGTATAATTCATATTTCTTTTATTAAATTATCCATACTCTTTTAATTTTTTAAAGAAAACATTATAATCATGGCTGATATAAATATCATTATTTAATTAAAGAATTGTAAAAGTGATGAAAATGGGTATTATAGTTAATACTAATAATAGGGAGGAATATAATAGCAAAATTGATTATTATAAGATGAATGGGTTTAAAGTTAAATCGGCATCAAGTATGAATATTCAGACACATCTCGAAAAGAAAAATTTTGGTCCGTCATGGGTATTGGCACTTTTGATTACTTCATTGATTGGGGCCTTGGTTTATTTGTCTGAATTGGTTTTATATCCTCTGGCCATCAGTGATTTGTTTATTAAGCTGAATTTTTTCAGTCTTGTTCTTGCAATGCGGTATTTGAGGGATTTTGGATTAATATTGTTGATATTATTTGTTGTAATGTTGATATTGTCCATTTATTACTATATTTCTAAGCCTTATGAGGTCATAATCAGATTAAACCATAGTAACAACCAGAACATAAACTATAACAACATGAACAATAATTTTAATCCAAACGGAGGAGGTAATTTAAATGGATGATTATGGTGTGGATGAAAATTATGTGGTGAAAATTGTTGCAGGTGTAATAATAGGTTTGCTGCTATTGTTTTTAGTTGTTCCTTTAGCCGCCAATATGATTGCCACACAAAATGTTGCAAATGCAGCAAATGGTGCTTTGGCTGAATTAAATTCCATGGATTCCTCATTGCCTTCAACAACAGGAAATGTTTTACCAACAGTCAATCAAACAAAACCAGCACAGATTAATGGCAATACAACCGTTAACAATACAAATAATAATTCAAAAAATAATAATCCCGTTCCGGAAGAAAAAACCGCACCGTCAACCGATGGAATGACTATATTGTCCGGTACAATTACCACAGGCAGTTCTTTGTCTTCAAAAACGGTATGCACGATATATGTGGGAGCAGAATATGCCGGAGCCGAAATTAAAATGAGCACATTGTATAGTCGTGACGGTACAGATTTAAATGCAGGCAGACTTGTAGCTAAAACAGTTGATTCGTCTGGTTATGTTACACTGCCATCTGCGGATAGTTACAAATTATATCCTGACGAATGTCTCATATCAATATATGATGCCAAGGGCAATCAGTTGGATTATAGAATAGTTTACCTTGAAACAGAAAGTGGTACACAAAGTTTCTAACCCTGTTCTTTTCTTTTTTTTTAATAATGTTTATTATTTTAGCTATTTTTTATTACATCCAATAGTTCATCTTTGTTTTCAACAACTGCTATTGGATATTCGTTTTCATAAACATCTCCTACTCCATAACCCCATTTAACAAGTATACAATCTATTTGTGCATTTTTTGCAGTTTGAATGTCTGTAAGGGAATCTCCTATATAAACGGCGTCTTCTCTGGTCATACCTGCTTTTTGAATAATTGTGTTTACACCTTCAGGATCCGGTTTTGAAGGCTTTGTATATACATGGCCCTGTATGTCCAGAAAATCAATATGATTTGCATATCTTTCCAGAAAATATTTTATTGATTCCGGGTTTCTGTTAGAATTTATTGCCAATATTGTTTTTTCTTCCTGTAGTTGTTCTAATACTTCAAGCATTCCCTCAAATAAACGGGTATTCTCTTTTGAATCTTTGGAATATATTTCTCCATAGACTTTTTTAACCAGTTCCACGTTTTCTGGAGAATTTTTGTCCTTTAATATTTTGGAGGTTATTTCGTTGATGTTTCCTCCCAACGATTTAATGTAAAATGAAATGTCAAATGTTTCAAATCCTAATTTTTCAAATGTCTGGTTAAAACAATTGGCAACATCTGTCAGTGAATCAAATAGTGTTCCGTCAAAGTCAAAAATACATAGTTTCTTCATATATGGTCTCCTGGATTGTATATATTACTGTTTGTTGTTTTAATAAGAAATAATTATTTTTTTTTTATTGATTGAAATTATGTTTAATTTATTATTTTTTAGAATTATTTTTTTTATGGTTTATTTTAATCTATATTGGAAACTGAATGATTTTATGTTTTTCAAGTAATGTTTTCATTTTTTTATATTATTATTTTTCAATGTAAGAGTGGATAGATAATTGAAATTGATATTTTTTCATTATTTTCATTTTTATATTTATTTAAATTATTATTATCGTAGATTTTTTATATAATTTTCATTTAATATTATTTTATTCTACATAATTTCTAAAAATTCTTAGAAAATTTTTTGATTTTATATTTTTTGTCATTTTATCTTTTGGTAAAGGGATATTCTTTTTTTTGACATAATAATTTATCATGATTAATAATAATGTTTATATAATCATATATAGATATCTATATTTATCCAATAAAAATTAAAAAATATTCAATTTAAACATTACATTTTAATCAAATATTGATTAAATACAAATCTTTTCGAACATATGTAAAAAAAAATATGAAAAATTATTTTTTTCTATTATTACATGACACACCCGTTAAAAATTAAATATGAATATAATCTCTTGTAGGTGAAAAAGATATGTTAACAATCAATCACACAATATGCCCCGAATGTAGCATAGGCTGTGGTTTCAATGTAATTAGTAAAGATGGAATTATAGTAGGAATAAATCCATTTAAGAATAATGAAATTAATGAAGGAAAAAATTGTAAAAACTGTACAGATTACATCAGTAAAATCTCTGCAATTGAAAACAAAAGCTTCAACTACGATAATGCAATCAATGATATAAAAGACAAAATAAACAACACAGATAATGATAAAATAACCATAATAACTTCAGGAAACACAGATAACAACGATTTAGATAATTTAATTAAGTTTGCGGATGATAAAGGGTATGACCTTGTTTCATATGAATATGAATTTACCAAAATCAATCCGGAATTAATTGCAGCTTATGATGATGTAGAACAAGCCGATTTAATAATTACAATAGGTGATATATTTAGAAAAAATTCCTTAATAGGAAGAAGAATTATTCATGCCCAACAAAACGGTGCAAAAACCATAAATATTTACACAAAAACCAATTTAACAGGATTTAATTCTGACGAATTTAAACAAATTGAATCATATGATCAATTAAATCAGATACTCGATTCAATACAAATAAGTGAAAATACAGTAGTCATAATCAATGAAATATCTTCAAAACAGGACTATGAAAACATTATTAAATTCATTGAAGAAAAAAATATCCGAGTTTTACCTTTACTTCAACACCCAAACAGTTACTCTATTTTAGAAAAAACAGAATCTTTGTCCAGAGAAGAATTGGCAAGCAAAATCAAAGATTCAGAATTGATATTATTAGTTAACGAAAATCCATGTGAATACCTGGATGATGAAATTTTAGAAAACAAGGAAATAATATCATTTACTCAGGAACCTACAGAAATAGGTTTAACAGTTCCACTACGGGTATGGTGTCAAAAGGATTTATCATTCACAAATTCTGAAGGATTAACCCAGGAATATTCTGATGCAATACTTGATGAGGAAAACACTTTAAAAACAATATCAGAAGTATTGGAATTATTATAAACGGTGATGTTAATGAAATATTTACAAATCAAGTCTACTAATGAGGATATCTTAAAAAATTGTGAAAACGGTGGTGCAGTTACTTCATTACTATTGTCATTACTGGAGGAAGGAAAGGTTGATGGTGTTTTAAACCTCAAAAAACAGGAAAATGTTTATGATGGAATTCCAACATTTGTAACTACCAAGGAAGAACTGTTGGAAACATCTGGTTCATTGCACTGTGCACCAATATTGACATCAGACATCATTGCAAAATTCTTAAAGGATGAAACAATAGCAGTAACAACAAAGCCTTGTGATGCAATGGCCATTGATGAAATCTTAAAAAGAAGGGGTATTGATAGAAATAAGGTTTACATGATAGGATTAAACTGTGGAGGAACAGTAAGTCCAATAACTGCTGAAAAAATGATCAGACTTTTCTATGATGTGGATCCTGATGATGTAATTAAGGAAGAAATCAACAAGGGTCAATTTATAATTGAATTAAAAAACGGGGAAGAAAAGTCAGTTAAAATAGATGATCTTGAAGATGAAGGATATGGTAGAAGGAACAACTGTCAACGTTGTGAACTGAAAATACCTCGAAAGGCTGATGTGGCATGTGGTAACTGGGGTTCAAGTAAGGGATACACATTTGTGGAAATAAACACCCCTAAAGGTGAAGAATTAATACAAAATGCCATTGACAAGGGATACATTGAAGTTAAGGAACCATCCGAAAAACAAATTACAATTAGGGGTAAAGTAGAGAATGTAATGAAAAAGATGGCAAAAAAAGCACAGAAAAAACAATTGGAAAAAGAATATCCTACTCCTGAAGAATTTAATCAGATATTATCAAGATGCATTAAATGTTTCAGATGTCGTGATGTATGTCCTGTATGTAACTGTAAGGTTTGTTCATTAGAAAGCGAATATTTGCAGGAAGAGCCTACTCAAAAGCCTGATCCACTTTTAATGCATGGAATCAGGATGGGACACATGTCATTTAGTTGTATAAATTGTGGTCAATGTGAAGATGTATGTCCAATGGAAATACCTTTAGCCAGAATGTACCAGAAAGTTCAGTTAAAATATAAGGAAGAAACCGGATATATTTCCGGAGTAAGTGAAGATAAACCTCCAATGTATAGTGGTATGAAAGAGGAACTTGCAGAATAAGAAAGGTGGATTGTAATATGAATAAAGATGATAAGGAAATTAAAATAATAGGGTTTTGCTGTAATTGGTGTTGTTATGGTGGAGCAGATAATGCTGGAACTAGTAGAATGGCTTATCCTCCGAATATCCGTATTATCAGAGTAATGTGTTCAGGAAGAATAAATCCTGACATGGTGTTTAAGGCATTCCATGATGGTGCAGACGGGGTGTTCGTTGGTGGATGTCACATAGGTGACTGTCATTATGATGCAGGAAACTATAAATGGAGAAGACGGGCCCATCTAATCAGGCATATTCTTGATGAAATGAATATTGATCAAAGAAGATTTAAACATGAGTGGGTATCGGCATCTGAAGGGTCAAAGTTCCAGAAAGTAATGAATGAATTTTATGAGGAATTATCACAAATTGAAGGATAATCATCATTCCTTTTTTTTAACTTTTTTTTTAAATCGGTAATTTTAGAATTATTTTTTGGTAATTTTAAAATTATTATATTCCAATATTTTAAAGATTTTAAGGTTTTAAAACTAATTTCATTTGATTTTACATAGATTTTTCTTAACTTTTGGTAAATTCATATATTTTATTTTAATTCATTTATTATATTGGAATATTTTAATAGTAAAGTATATATATTTCTTATTCCAAATACTAGTATAACAAACATATGATGAACAACAATTAAATTCAAAAAAATGGGTGTTCCATATAATCCAGTACTTTAAGTACGGATATATGTGGTGGGAACTGTTAACATGATAAAATTTAATTCATAAAAAAATGATTTAAAAATAAATTAATACACAATATATCCCTAATATATTTTTCATGTAAATAGTAGTGGGAAAACGAAATTTAAATAGTTCATTTCATTCAATCTCTAAAATAAATTCGTATAATCAAATATAGGGAAAAATCATTTGTAAACATCTTGAAAATCGGAAAATTATTTCCCAATAATTTCAATTCATAATCTTAATATGCGATTCATTTTCAATCATCTCGTGAATATGTTCATTTGTACTCAGCTCCAAAGGAAGTATAATGAGAATCAAATATTAGGATTTGCCAGAATTTCAAGGATAAATAAGTTCAATCACTTTTAGTGTGAAAAATAAATATATTCATAGGAAGATCAACTGAAGATTAATATGCTCTGTTTAATTAAGTACTAAACTATGTGCATTTTTATCAGTTCCAAGTTTTACATATTAATTTTCTTTTGAAAAATCCAAAAAAAGTGTTTATCACAAAGCTATAGAAAGTTCATTAAACATATGGTCAATGTTCAGTTCATTAGATTCTGTATAATTCATTGTAATCATCTCGGATAAAATGTTTTCAATCATCTCGCGTTAATTGTTGGAAATATAATACTTATCAGCTTCGGATAGAACTTGAGCATTGACAGATGTTATTCATTTTTTAACACCTCCAGAAAGGGAAAACA
>DUHK01000026.1 GCA_013330915.1 Methanosphaera sp.
TCCTAAGACCTACACTGCAACTGTTAAGTTTGCAGGTGACGATGGATATACTGCTTCCAGCGTAAGCCCTAAAGTAGTTGTAAGCAAAGCAAAACCTAAACTTTCTGCAAAAGCAAAAACCTTCAAGGCCAAAGCAAAAACCAAAAAATTCACTGCAACCTTGAAAAACAACAAGGGTAAAGTAATGAAAAAGGTTAAACTCACCATCAAAGTTGGCAAAAAAACATTCAAAGCTACAACCAACAGCAAAGGAAAAGCAACCTTCAAAATCAAATTGACCAAGAAAGGCAAATACAATGCTAAAATCAAGTTTGCAGGAAACAAATACTACAAAGCATTAAGTAAAAAGGTAAAAATAACCATTAAATAGAGAAAAATAATTTTTTCTCTATTATTTTTATTTTTTTTTCAATAAAAATTGGTTTTATAGTGTTTAATTAAATATGGGTGAAAATTATGGATTTATTTCTTATTCTAATCCAATTAGGGGATTGGAATAATAAATAAATTTTTTTAATGAAAATTTATTTGATATTTAAGTTTTATTGATATTATCTAATGACTTTTTGTTTTTATGGAAAGTCATAGTTATTCATTTGTAAATTTTTGATGGTTGAATTAATTTAAGAAAAGTTTTTATTAAAGTAAGGAACTGGAGAATATGCATAAAATAAACAAGTATCTGTTGTTGTTTTCAATAGGTTTGATTCTGTTGCTTTCTCTTTCCTCTGTTTCTGCAGTGGATGTTTGTCCCACTTCTTTGGAGTGTGATTATACTATTTCTGCTGTGGATAATGCAGGGGATGATTCTATTTTGGAATTTTGTGATGGCGATATTGATCTTCCTTCCTCTTTTGATGGAGGTAGTGGCTTTGATAGTTTTGCTTCTAGTGAGGAGAGGGAGCTTGTTGAAGAGAACATTGTATGTTCTGGTTCTTCCTCTTTAAAATCAAGTAATATTTTAAGCGATTCCAATAATGGGGTCCAAAACAAAAATTATTATGTTGATAATGGCAATTTCAATGATTTCTTTGTTAATAATAAGTTGAAGTCTGATTATGCCAATGCTACATTGGTCTTTAATGGAAGTTTTGATAATCTGGGTGTCATTAAATTTTATTCTAAGGATACTGTGGTCAATGCTATCAATTCTTCCTTTTATAATACTGTGTTTGACTTAGGTGCTTCCGGCATTGTCTTGTCTAATGTTCATATGGTGTTGGATAAGGAATTCAGCAAGAATGAGTATTCTGCCATTTTCGTTCATGCAGATAATGTCACTGTATATAATTGTACCATTGATTATAATGCTCCAAAGGATGTTACTTCATTTGGTATTTATTCTGATGGTCATGATGATGATTTTGTTGGATTGAATATCATCAACAACACCATTAATTTGAGTGGTGATGGTAGCTATAATTATGGCATTCTTTTAAGGAATACTCATGATAGTGTGGTTTATGGCAATACCATTGATTGCCAGTTGCCTATCAAGTATATTAATTATGCATTTCAAGGTGTTTATGGAGCGGTGAGCAAGGATACTGATGCTGCACTTGCAGCTGATTATTGTGAGAATCTGACTTTGTCCAATAATTACATTCACACCACAGTTAGTGGTGGAAGCAATTGGTATCCTACTCTTGATACTGTAGTGTTGTATGGCTGCAGTTATTCCTTGATTGAGAACAATACTATCCTTTGTGAGGATTTCTTCACTCCAGTAGGTCAGGACAATTATCTTCAGGCTTTGGATTTATATAATCTTAATGATGTTACAGTTATAGGCAATAAGATTTCTGTATTCACCAATGGAGGAAAGCCTGGTATGGGAACCGCTTATCCTATTCAGATCAATGGTCCTGTCTATAATGTCAAGATAGCATTTAACAATTTGACTACATTTAATCGTGGTCCTAATACAGGCATTTACTCTCAGAATTTCTATGGAGATACATTCATTGACATTATCAGTAATTTCATCAATGTTACCGGTGATGCCAGCAATACCATTGATGGTTATGCCACCAATCCTAATTGGTGCCTTCTAAGTGGAATTGAGGCTCAGGATACTGGTGATAATATCCTGAACAATACAATCATCGTTAACAATCTTGGTGACTATAAGTCTGCAGGCAATGTTTATGGGATAAGTTATGTTCAGAATACTGGTGGAGGCCACACTTACAATATACAGTACAATAATATCACTACCAATGGGAATTATGGTGTTAAGCTAATTGGTAAAGTTAAGGATTCTGATACTTATAATTCAACTATATCCAATAATGTAATCAATACTCATACAACTTCCAATCGTACAGGTGCAAGTACCAATAGACAAGTTGAAGGGCCTAGTGGAACTCTTATCCGGAATAATACCAATGGTAATCCAAAAAATGTCATGAGTGAGGATTATTATCCTGATTGGTTGAAAGATTATGTTCGTAATGGTTCTGGCCGTGGTACTGGTGATTTTGCTTGGCTGAATAGGATTTTGAATCCTTCTTCTAATGGTACTGGTTTCAGTGGTGCTGTTGGAAATGGTACTGCACACAGTGGTAGCGGAAATGCCCATGGAAATGGTCATGGCAGCAGTGATGGCGATGTTTCAGGTAATGGAACAGATTCCAGTAGTGATGCTGTTTTAGGCTCTGATCATGATGCTGCTCCTGGTGTTGGTGGAGATGCTTCTCCAAG
>DUHK01000038.1 GCA_013330915.1 Methanosphaera sp.
TTGTATGTGGAACCGTGTGCTTGAGCTGCATCTTCAATAACTTTCAAGTCGTGTTTTTCTGCAATTTCAAGGATTGGGTCCATGTCTGCAGGCTGTCCATACAGATGTACAGGTAGTATTGCTTTGGTCTTGTCGGTAATTTTTTCCTCGATTTTTTCAGGATCAAGGTTGAATGTTTTTGGATTGATGTCTGCATAAACAGGTGTTGCATCGGAATAAAGAACTGAGTTTGATGTTGCTGCAAAGGTAAAAGGTGTTGTTATGACTTCATCACCCTTTTCTACTCCTGCAGCTACAAGTGCTGTGTGTAATGCTGTTGTACCTGAACTTGTTGCTATTGCATGTTTTGCTTCAGAATATTGTGCAAATGCATCCTGGAATTCTTCGACCTTAGGACCCTGAGCTAACATTCCTGATTTCAGTACTTCGGTCACTGCTTCAATTTCCTCATCGGTAATTATAGGTTTTGCTATGTTTATCATAATATCTCCCATTTTTTTTTATTAAAAATCAATTTGACTGTTTTTTGTTAAAGTTTCCATTTCTCAACAATTTATATATTACTATTTATTATCTTATTTTTACTTAATAATTATTTTTACAATTACATTTTTTACTTTAAGTATATTAGCAATTTTTTAAATAATATAATATATTATTTTAATCATAAATTATGGGGAGTTACATAGATGGACACACATTACATTGAAGAGGGACTTGTTAAGATAGAAGTGCCTGATTTTGAGAAGGTATCTGCGAAGGCACCGGTATTTTATAATCCGGTCATGGAACTAAATAGGGATATTTCTGTAGTGGTTCTCAATCAGTACAGGAAAACATTGGACCATGACGTGGTAATATTTGATGCTTTCGGTGGAACCGGTATAAGGGGTGCTAGATATTCAAAGGAAATAGATGGAGTTGAAAAGGTTCTTGTGGGGGATGTAAATCCATTGGCTGTTGAAATAGCCAGAAAGAACATGGAACTGAATGAAATTTCCAATGTGGAAGTTGAAAAAAACGATGCAAACGTCTTGCTTCAGTCAAACAAGGGACTTTTTGACATAATAGATATTGACCCTTTCGGAACGCCATCAATGTTTACTCAGTCAACTGCAATTAACATTCGTCCGGGGGGTTTAATCTGTATCAGTGCCACAGATACTTCTGCATTATGCGGTACTTACCATGATCCTTGTTTTAGAAAATATGGTGCACAGCCTCAGAAGACAGAATACTGTCACGAAAACGGTATCAGAATACTTTTGGCATTCATTGCCAGAAATCTTGCAGTCAATCAGAAATATATGGAAGTGTTGTTCTCTCACAGCACTGAACATTATATGAGAATTTACGCCCGGATTAAAAGGGGTGGAAAAAAGACTAACGAATCATTAAACAACATTGGTTTCATTGCTCATTGTCCAAAATGTTTACATAGGGATACTTTTTACGGATTCGCACCCTTCATACCACGCAACTGTCCCGACTGTGGAGAAAAGTATAGTGTGGCAGGACCGTTATGGTTGGGCAAAATCTCTGACAAGGCATTTATAGGGGACATGATTGAAACTACCAGTGAGTTAAAACTCAATAAGAAAGAGGAATTGTTGAAATTGTTCAATCAATGTTACGAGGAAGCAGAAGGTCCGATAACATTTTATGACATTCATAAGATATGTAAGACCCTGAAAATCAGTTCACCGAAAATGGATGATGTAATTGAAGAAATCAGACAAAGGGGTTATTTCATTTCAAGAACTCATTTTAGATTAACTGGTATGCGTACTGACATGCCTTTAAATGAATTGAAAGATTTGATTAAAAAAGTAAAAGAAGAAAAGTTAGGGGTTGAAGTTTAATTCGAATAAGCCTCTTCTTATTCGTAGTTTAGCATGTTGTGTGTGTAATAGTATTGTAGTTCTGGTGCATGCTGTATTTCATAGAATCTGTATGGATTGTTGAAGTATGGGAATATTGAACCTGTTGCTGCACGCATTATTCCACCTAAATGTCCAAATTCCTTTGTACATACCTGGTAATAAAGTGGGAATCCACATCCTGGGTTGATGAAAATATCTCCTTCCCTTACGGTTCCATGCCATACCATAGGAATTGGTCCTTCCTGTCCTTGTGCATCAGCCATTTCCAACACTCTTGCCCATGCATCCTCAAAGGAATCATAAATTTCTCCATCAACTTTATAATTCCATTTGTCTTCAGGCACTCCGTGAAGACCATAATCCAGTACCTGGTTCCAGTCAATGTTTACCTGTGCACCTGCAGTGTCCATGAATGCCATCTCTATAATGTAGACATTTCCGTTCATGAAGTTTCTATAGTTGGAACTACCTGCAAAATGCAGTACTATAGCACATTTTGAATTTCTTTCCTCTGCATACTGGGCCAACAGATTTGCATGTACGTGTTCAGGGTACATATCCGGATTTGCAATCTTTACAAAGGCCAACCTTCCAAGAGGTTCTATGTCCTCGGAGGTTGAAGCTGTTGACACATAAAGAAAACCGATCAGTAGAAAAATTATTACTATAAAAGAAATGTACCATTTCATTATTTTTTTCTCCGCGTTTTATTTGTAAATTATTTTTATTAATTTATTATATGTATGTTGAACATTTTATATTTTTCATATTTTCAACATTCTTTTTAATAATGAATTTAGTTTATTAAGGTATGCTTATTTTAATTTAAAAGTAATGATTTGTTTAGGTGGGTTGTTATTTTTTTGTATATTTTCAATTTCATTAATCTTCAAATATCCAAATGGATTATTTTGTTGAAAAATTATTTTGTGTATTATAATATGATAACAATTTATAGTTTTTGTTATATTTTTTGTTTAAAATTTTGTAATTTTTTTTATAAAAAAATATAATAATTATTAGTAATTTAAGAATAATTAAAAAGGTTTATATATTGTGTATATCAAAATTAGTATTATCAGTTTTTTGATATGATAATTTATTATAAAAAACATAATTTGTAGGGATTTTATGAACAATAATTTAAATGAATATGATGTTGAACCAGAAAACATGACATTAACGATGGATACGCTAGACAAACAGATATTGGAATTATTAAGTGATGATGGAAGAAAATCGTACAGAAAAATTTCAAGGGAATTGGGAGTTTCAGTAGGAACAATACACAATAGGGTAGATAAGTTAACAAAATCCGGCATAATCAGTAAATTCGTTCCAGTTATTAATCACGAAAAATTAGGATACACATTAACTGCCGTAATCGGTATCGAAATCAAGGGTGGTTCAGTTTTAAATCTGACAGAAAAAGAACCTTTTAAAAACAATCTTTTGGCTGTTTATGATGTTACAGGACAGTTTGATGGAATACTTATTGCAAAATTTAAAAATACGTTTGAATTAAACAAGTTTATTAAATTATTACTCAAGGAAGAAAACGTTACCAAAACATACACACAAACTGTCTTAAACATCATCAAAGAAGAATTGAATTCGTCAGTTATTAACTTCTAATCCTTTTTTTTATTATTTTTCAAGTTAATCATTTTTCATGATATCAGTAAATGATTACATTTTTTTTTCAAATTAAACATTTTTCAATTAAACTCTTTTTAATGGGTACATTTCAAATAGATGAAGTAACATAAACAAAATACAGACAAACAAATTATTAATAGATAGGAGAGAAAATTTTAATGTCAATACCGGAATTTCCAGATACGCAGGATAAACAACCTAAGGCGCCAATATCATTGACTCGAGTTGGTGTAACAGGAGTTAAAAAGTTATTAAAGATTCAAAGGGATAACAAGCGTCCAATAATATTATTGCCGACTTTTGATGCATTTGTGGATTTGCCAAGCACACAAAAGGGTGTGCACATGTCCAGAAATCCTGAAGCCATATCTGAGATAATAGATGAATCAGTTAATCAAATGGAAATTCACATTGAGGATATATGTGCAAATCTGGTGAAAAGACTATTGGAAAAACATGAATATGCATTAAGGGCTGAAACAAAAGCGACAAGCGAATATATTATAAACAAATATTCGCCGGTTACCCACAGAAAAACACAGGAAACCACACACATAATAGCAAGGGCAATAGCACAAAAGGATGATTCCGGTAATATCACTGTAAGAAAAATGGTGGGTGCTAAGGTTATTGGGATGACAGTATGTCCATGTGCACAGGAATCTGTTGAAGAGGAATCAAAACAGAAACTGCTGGAATTTTTAGATGAAGAAACCACCCAAAAGGTCATGGAAGCAGTGACATTTGCATCACATAATCAAAGGGGAATAGGTACGATCATGGTGGAAGTGTCCGAAAATCAAAACGTAAATGTTGATGACTTAATAACAATTATACAGAATTCAATGAGTTCTCCTGTTTGTGAAATACTCAAAAGACCTGATGAAAATAAAATTGTGACAAACGCCCATAAAAATCCCGTTTTTGTTGAGGATTGCGTAAGAAACATGGTTTTGGGCCTTTTAGACAAGTACTCTGATTTGCCTGACAATTCAATGGTAACTATTAAACAGGTAAATGAGGAAAGTATTCATCAGCACAATGCTTATGCGGAAAAGGTAGCATCAATGGGTGAATTAAAAGAAGAAAATAATTATTGAGGGATAAAATGGAAGTAATGGAATTATCAAGAAGTATAATGGAGAAGATGGATGCATTTAAAGGTTGTAAACCTGTTGTTCACAGCACGGAATCAATGATAATCCGTGGAAAAACACATAACAAAGAAAAACCGGAAAATATGTATTCACACATAATGGACGTATTTGAAGAGTTAAACATAAAGAAAATAGAAAAAGAATCCAACAAGGCACGTGACTTCACAGACAAAGTGGATACCATCTTAAGAAAAACTGAAGAGGTATATGATGAATCAAACGGGCTGGACGGTATTGAAAAATTAAAAAACACCTTTGAAATGACAGGGTTTTATGCAGAATATGCGATAGGCCAAATAGAAGATCTTGTTGTATATGTCGTCTTGTACATGGACAAATCCGGTTTCGGACCAATGTTTGTTGAAACAATGGTTATCCGAATGACGGAATTCACCTCCTGAAATCCTTCTTTTTATAGTGATTAAAAATGACTAATAACATAACAAAAAAAGAGGCAGAAAACATTTTGAACTCTGATTTGGAAACATCTCTTGATTTAATTAAACAAATTAATCAAAACCGTTCAAACAATGTTACTTTTTCTAAAAATATCTTTTTGCCAATAACACACATCTGTCAAAACAATTGTGGTTACTGTACATTTAAACAGGACGTTGATGATACGGAATACCTTGTTATGGAAGATAAAACAGTTTTCAACACGGTACAAAAGGCAAAAAAAGCAAAATGTACCGAAGCTTTATTTACATTTGGAGAATCATCCGATAAAATAGACAGCGTAAAAAACAGACTTGAAAACTGGGGTTACGATTCCATGGTCGATTACGTTTATTATCTGTCAGACAAAATATTAACAGAACATGAAATGTTGCCTCATACGAATATGGGCATAATCTCCAAATCCGACTTAAGATATTTGTCGGAAGTAAATGCATCCATGGGGCTGATGCTTGAAACAACCAACAGGGATTTGCTAAAAACAATAGCACACAGGGACAGTCCCGGAAAAGATCCTGAAAAAAGACTCAATTTCATAAAAAATGCGGGCAAGGAAAAAATACCTTTCACAACGGGTCTGCTCATAGGTATAGGCGAAACAACAGAGGATCATATAGATTCTCTCTTTGCAATAAGAAAGATGCAGGACAGGTATGGACATATTCAGGAGATAATACTTCAAAATTTCAAGCCCAAAAACAATATTCCCATGAAGGATTATCCTGAACCTTCAGTAATAGACTTATTAAAACTAACAATCCTCGCTACAATAATGTTTCCTGATGTAAGTATTCAGATACCGCCAAATCTTAATCAGGATTTAATGTCCTTTTTTGTTTTATGTGGTGCTGATGATATGGGTGGAATATCTCCATTGACAAAGGATTACATAAATCCTGAAAATGACTGGCCAAGCATAAAGCAACTGCAATCATCATTAAACAAAATCAATTACACATTAAAAGAAAGATTACCTGTTTATGAAAAATACATAAACAGAGATTATCTAAAAGAAAAAGTATATCAAAAGGTAACCAAACTTCAGAAAGAAATCAGTTAACTTTTATGTCAACAACCGTATGGAAAACTCCCGGCGAATATTTTTTTATGGTTCTTTTGTTTAGAACCTCTATTTCTCTTCCAACTTTTTTTGCAGCATTTTCAACCCTTTCAACCGGTCTGGTGAATAGGATTGGTTCAGGGGTGGATTCATGATAATGGATGATTCCTCCTTCCTTCAGGTATTTCATTGCACTGTCAAGATAGTGGTGTGTTGTACCGATGTATCCCATCATGATTCTGTCGGCCACATGATCAAAGTCCTGTAATCCACAATCTCCCAGTATGGGGTTAACTATGTCCTCAACCTTGTTGAGTTTAACATTTTCACACAGATAAGCATATGAAACAGGGTTGATTTCAATGGCATGAATCTTTTTTGGCCTTGAATGAACAGCCATCGGAATTGTAAAGTAGCCTATGCCTGCAAACATGTCTATTATGGTCTCGTCTTCAGAGGGCAGTTTGCTCATTCTGAGTCTTTCACCAGTATTTCCCTTTGACCACATAATCTTGGCTACATCAAACTTGAATTTGCAGTAGTTTTCCTTGTGTATTGTTTCGGTACCCTCACCGTAAATCATCTCCACTTCAGGTTCCCTTTTTTGGCCTTTGATTTCACCGAGCTTAACGACCTTGTTTACGTATGGTAATTTGATGATTTCATCCAGGTTGTCAGGCACTTTTTTTACTACCCATATGTCTCCTATAAGTTTACCTTTCATAAATTTATCCTCTTATATTTTAACACCCATGTAATTTATCAGCTCTATCAAATCCTCGAATGCGTAGAGTTCATGCTTGAGAACGTCATTTTTTGTCATTGTTCCACTCATTTCACCATCAACAGTCAGTAAATCGGGTCCCCTGTGAATTAAACGGAATTTTCCATCGCTTCTGAAAACGTCCTCCGCAACCATATCATGAACAAAGCAGCGTCCGGGAATAATCACAGTGTCCTTAACCTCTCTCAGGTCTATGTTTCTAAGATCTTCTTCAGTGATTAAACAGGCAATTTCCTGTTCCGTTGCAATGACATTGACATGTTCTGAAGCTCCAAGATTGTCAATTATTTTTTCAATGTATCTTGCAGATATTTTTCCAGTGATTATTGTGGCTTCGGCCTTGATTGGTGTTAATATTTCAAGGTATTCCTTGTTTTTATCATGTGCCAGTGCGTAAGGGCTGTCTGTTTCGGGGTCACATACTGGTGTACCGGTAACCCTAAGGTTATATTCCTTTGACGTGTCTATGACCAGTTGTCTGAATTCTTCTATGGCCTGTTCCTCAATTCCTGGAATTACTTGTTTTTCACTTAGAATCAGGCCCTGATTTCTGTTGTTTGCAAATCTCATGAGTATAAGTGCCTTTGCACCCCAGGATTCTAGGTTTTCACATGTGCGTGCAAGTTCTTCTCCATCATTGACGCCGGGAATGATGATTGAAGCAGCATGCACATCACATGTCTGACAAAAACGTTTCAATGCTTCAACAGATGCTTCAGGTGTCGGGTCATGCATCCATTTTCTTCTTAATTCAGGATCTGTTGAAAATGCTGTGAACGTGGTTTCTTTAACTCCGTTATTGACGAGTGCATCCACAATGTTGGGATCATCAATACCCTTTCCACTGGTATAACCAAGGTGGATGGGCAGACCCATATCATTAATTCCCCTGGTGAGGGTTAATAAATCGGGATAGCAACTCACATCTCCGTCTCCAGTTATATTTACTATTGTATCTCGTGGAATTTCAGTCTGGAAAATATTCATTTGCAGGGTTGACAATACATGATATGCAGGGAAATAGTCCCTTGTCATGTTTGTATCTGTACTGCAGTGTGGACATCCTATGTGTCCTGGAGGGCAGTGTTTACAACCCAGGATTTTTGCTTCTCTAACATTTTTGAAGTAGCAGTATTCGCAAAAACCCCTACAATTTTTTCCAGGTATTCCACCAACATCGGCCATAATCTGCATAAATATTTATTTCTATTTTCTGTTTTTTATTTTTATGGTAAATTTTTGAAACTAGGATTATATATTAGAAAAAACATATAATTGAAAAAAATCAGATAAATTATTAGTAATATAATATAATGACAATAATTTTTTTATGGATGTGTAATTATGATAGGAAAAAGTACTCACATAGTAGATTGTAGGGAAACAAGAGGAATAGGTGAAGGTGGAGGTATAGCACAAAGAGGAACTTACGCTCAATGTGGTGATGACTTACTTGCGGTTGCTATGTCTCCTGGTCGTAGACACATTACAAAACCGGTATGTGAAATTACATTTGCACTTAGGGAAGCCAATATTCAAACAAGTACCCTGGTATTGAATGCAGGTTCAGGGGTACCAAAAGACACTCCTTCCGGTGGAGGTCAGGGATTGTTCGGGGTAACACCTAAGGAAATATCACAAATGAACAGACATAAAGTTGTTTTAATTCACTTTGGTGGAGTAAAAAATCATATAATATATAAAGCCAAACACGTATTGAAAAACATTAACAAACCTGTTATTATTATTGCACAATATCCTGTTGATTACGAAGATTTTGCACGTATAGGTGTAAAAACAGCAGCTGTTATGCCTGAAAAACCTGAAACTAAAGGAACTATTGTTGAATTGATTACTGATGTAATACGTGGTGAAACATGTACCCAAAATAAACTGGATGAAATCATTGACAAGGTTGAAAAAACTATTCAAACATATGGATATTAAAGGTAATTTGTATGGATATACTTTTTAATTTAATACTTGTTGCTTTGATGGGGCTGATTGCTGTAATTGCGGGAATATTTGAGGATTTGGAATCTGATGTTGCTTCAACAAGCAATCCAAATTCTCAAGTACAATTGGCACCTCAAATCGGAAATTTACATAAACTATTCAACAGGGCTGTTTCGGGCGAACCATTACTTGTTGGTGCAATGGCAACGATAGCAGGTTCCATAGCCTACGTCATGTTTTCATTAAACTATCCGGTTATTCTGGTGTTGTTGCTGTCTGCATTTATTGCAACAATTGTTCAGGTGGTTCTCTCCATCACCTCATATATTGGTCGAATAACCAGTCAGGCATTGTATAATCAGCCTTTGTTTTTAGATGTGATATTCAAGCACATTCCAGTTATTGCAGCACATGCTTTTATTGTATTATTTTCAATAACAACATTGTCTTATATTATGATTTACCTGCTGAATCCGGCAATTCCATTAACATTACCTGTTTGTTCAATGCTGATGGGTATAACACTGGGATCTATCGGATCTGCAATAGGGGACATACATTA
>DUHK01000031.1 GCA_013330915.1 Methanosphaera sp.
TATTTTTATTTTCTTTACATTATTTAAAAATGAATAAATAAATTTATTGAAATAGATTAAATGTTAATAGGGGAATTATAATTTTTTGCTCAAAAATAAATGTTTCATATTATGAAGAGAATGAACCTTGGAATATTGCCGAAGCACAACTGTATTTAGTCCCATTTTTTATTAAATTGTATGGTGATTAAAAAGACTATTTTATTAATCTTATGGTATATATGTATTTGGATATTCTTCTAACATATTGTCATTGTCTCAATTTTATTTTTTATAATAATTTTTCTTTTTCTATAAAAAAAGGGGGTAATAAGGGGTTTAATTGAAAAGTTCAGATTCCTCTAATTTTTCATCGAAATATTTTGTACGTTTATCCCATTTCTGTTTGAGAATAACAGATGCGATGATGACCACTGCACCCAGAATCAACAAGAACGCGAAAGACGGCAGATAATTTTGCCATAGTAATCCCAATTGCGATTCACGTATCATTGTAATACCGTGTGTCATAGGTAAATATGGATAAAGCACACCGAAAATCGTGTTCATTATCTCTATAGGATACACTCCTCCCGAACCAGAAATCTGGAATACCAGGAGTAAGATTGCAATTGCTTTTCCAACATCACCAAATAACGATATCATTGAATAAATTATTGCCATGAATACTACTGCCACAAAGTAACATGATAAAGCAAATAATAGTGGATTTGCAACATCAATTCTTAATAGGAATGCTCCTATTAACGTAATTGTGGTTTGTAATATTGCCATTATAGTAAATAAGGCTAATTTACCACCGTACATTTCGTGTGGTCTGTATTTTGTTCCGATACTACTTCCTGTTTTAAGCATAACTGTGGTGATAAGTGCACCTACCCACATGGATAATACTATATAGAATGGTGCTACTTGTGAACCATAATTATTTGTTGGGAACTCTTCATGTCTTTTAAGTATTACTGGTGAGAAGAAATAATCTCCAACATCTTCCTGATTTACTTCAGTAATTGCAGATAATTGTTCTGCAGCAAATCCTATTTCATCGGATGCATTTCTTAATGCTGAAGCAGAGGAATAACCTAATAATTCTGCACCATCAGCTAATTCTATGGTACCGTTTGCTAAAACATGTACACCACTTGCTAATTCATTGGCTCCACCAGCTAACTGGCTTGAACCATCTGCTAACTGTCCTGATCCTGCAGCAACTTCATGTGCACCAGAAGCAACACTGTTTGATCCGTCTGCAACTAAATGAGCACCATTATTTAATTCATTGAATTTTTGATTGGTTTCATTCATTTCCGTATCAATCTTTTCAAGCAATTCACGAATTCTTGCTTTATCTTCTCCATTTTTAATAGCTTCATTAAGTTGGGTCATGTGTGTTGATACATTGCTGAATTTATTTTTCAGTTCCTCTGTCTTATCTGCTACACGACCTGAACCAATAGCTACTTTTGCAGCATCATCTGTTAAATTATATGAATTACCAAAGATGTTAAGGGCACTGTTGGATACTTCACGAGATTCATTGTGTAATTGATTTAATTCTTCTGCAATTCTTGAAGTATCTGAATCAAGTTTATCGACATCATTTTCTAATTTTGAAAGTGAACCATTATTTATTATGGCCTGTTTAACCTTTAAATAAATGTCGTATATTTCATTGGTTTTGCTTGCAATTTGTTGTGTTCCATCTGCAACCTGTCCTGCTCCACTTGCTACCTGGTCTGCACCATTAGCTAGTTGAACTGATCCTGTGGATAATTGTGTAGCCCCACTGGAGACTGCATTTGCTCCGGCTGCTAACTGGTTTGCACCACTGGAAACTTGATTTGCTCCGCTGCTTAACTGGTTTGCACCACTTGCAACCTGATCGGCACCAGCTGCTAATTGATCCGCACCTGATCCCATTTTATCGGCACCACTAGCTAAACCTGATTGTAACTCTCCAAGTTTACCAACGGCCTTTTCATCAATAAATGATACAATTTTTGCGTTAAGTTCATTATAAACAGCTTTGGCAGCAGCATCAGTAAGTTTAGCTGCAACAGGATTGGATTTCTCATTAACGACATATTCCAATTCACCAGCATGAGGATCACCCGTAACTATCGAAACAATGGATTCACTAAAGTTCCGCGGAATAACTATTCCCGCATAGTACTTTCCATCATGAACTCCATTTCGCAGCTCAGTAGATGATACAAACACCCAATCAAAGTTATCATTATCCTTCAATGATTCAACCAGTTCATTTCCAACATTTACGTTTTCACCATCATATATTGTTCCGTTATCATCATTTGCTATTGCAAATTGAACATTACCAGTATTTTCATACGGATCCCAACAAGCATAAATATTAACCACTGCGTATAATGAAGGTAAAAGAATTATACCAAGTAATACTATCATCACTATCGGATTTGTAAAAGCAGATCTGATATCTTTCTTCATTATTTCTAAAGTATTGTGCTTAGATTCTTTTCGAAATTCGGATATGTTTTCTCTATTTAATATCCTGCTTTTGTTATCGTCCTCTTTTTTTCTAAGGTCTAATTTTTTCATCAACCCTCCCCCAATTTATAATTTTTTTTATATGAAAAATCTTAAATTCAACATCAAAATAGTTCCATATTTTTTTAGTGATTGTTATGAAAAATCATAAAAGTGTTAAATCTCTAAAAAATTATATTTACATACACATCTCATTATTAATTTTTCATGTTTTCTAACACTTTCTAGATGAAAGAAGTTTTTCTTAGTTTTTTTGTTTCTT
>DUHK01000117.1 GCA_013330915.1 Methanosphaera sp.
ACGATTTGTGGTTCATCAGGTGCATCAATTGTTGATTTTGTCCATTCATAAATGTCTTCAGGTGCTGCTGTTGCAGGATTTTCAAGTAATCCTCCTTCTATGGATCTTCCCCAAAGGTTTTCATCGATACTGTAAATTTTTTCTGATGGTAATGGAATTCCATGTTCCTTTGCATATTCCTGTTCTTCTGTTCTTGTAAGGTTGCAGTCTCTTATTGGTGCAACAATGTAAAAGTCGGATTCTGATCTGATTGTTGCTTCAAATCTGAACTGATCGTTTCCTTTACCGGTACAACCGTGAGCTATTGTTGCTGCCCCTTCTTTTTCTGCTATTTCAACAATTTTCTTTGCAATAAGCGGTCTTGCAAATGCTGTACTTAGAGGGTATCCTTCGTATAATGCATTTGTCTTAATGCATCTGAATGCATAATCCTTTGCAAATTCATCTTTTGCATCAATAGTGTAGTGTTTTTTGGAACCGATTTTTTCAGCTGCTTCCTGTGGTCTTTTAATTTCGTCTTCTGGTTGACCTACATCTACACAAGCAGTAATCACTTCCATGTCATATTTTTCTTCAAGGAGTTTTACACATACTGAGGTGTCTAATCCTCCACTAAATGCTAATACACATTTTTCCATTATTTCACCTATATTATATTTTTTTTTAAACAAATAATATTTAATCTAGATAATCTGTATTATTAAATAATGTAAGAATCTATTATAATATAATATCTTTTTTTGTTTTCTAATAAATTTTATTATTTAACAATACAATTAATAAAAAGTCTCAATCTATTCGTTTAATAAATAACCCTTAACTTATATACTATTAAAAACTTAACTTAATATAATCTAGAATATTCAGGGGATTATCATGTCTACGTTTAACAGTATCAATATTGATTCATCAACAGCAGGCAACGTCCTGGCCAATAACCAAATCAACCGATACTTCATAAACAATTCCATCAGAAGAAACGAGGAACTGATGGATTGTATAAGCCAGACCAAGTATGGCAGCATAGTATTCACCACTGGCAGCGGACGATATGAACTCTTACTGCTTGCAGGTGTTCATGGAAACGAACTGGCATCACAATCGGCACTAATAAAACTAATGGAAAAAATCATAACAAAAGATGTGAAAATCAAATGTAAACTACACATCATACCATTTCTCATTCCATACACCACAATGACAAACTCAAGAAAATATCATGGTGAAGACATGAACCGTCACGCACACCTCGATGGAATCACCAAGGAAATCGTAGACTATGCAGACAATAATCATATAACAGCACTATGTGACTGCCACTCAACAGACCCAAACAACAAACCAGGATTTGCCAGTGTTTTCTGTTCAGTCAAACCATTAATAGACAGCTCAAAAATAGCCACCCAAATCTGTCTGGACACACAATCCACAATTCTACCAATCAGAGAAGCCGGGATGATATTGAAGGGAGCCGTTGAAGATGAATCAAACTTAAGGGGCATACCTGCCGTAACATGCGAAACAGTATGTGAAAACGGAAAAGTAAACGATGAAGCCGTGAAATTTTCATACAATCAGGCAATAAGTTTTTTAAATTATTTCGGAGTAATCTGAAGGGGGAGGAAGTATTAGAAAATGTCTTCATATAAAGCACATGCACTTGCCGGAATAATACTGGCATTTCCATTTATACCCAGCTTATTTTACCTTTTCTTTGCCGTGATAGGAGCATCCATCCCTGACATGGACCATGACAACAACAAAAACAAGGTAAATTCAATGTTTCTGGTGGGTATAATCATATCATTATTGCTGCTGATACTCAAGGGATCAATGTTGTCGGGATTGCTGATAATACTGTTGGCAATAACATTTTATTATTCCAAACACAGGGGATTAACACACTCCCTGGTGGGTGTAACAGTTCTTTGCCTATTATTGCTGTTTATGATGATGGGTTTCTTACCGGTGATAACCAGTCTGGCAGAATATGCCAACTACGCCCTGCCAAACAACCTGTCAATATTTATCATACTCTCATTGCTTGGATACTTTGTAGTCAGCCGTAAGGTATTGACATACTATGAGGTTATACTGGCAAGTTGTCTGTTTCTGGCACCGGTGAACATTTCGGTTATAAACTGGCGTCTGATATTTATAATGCTCTTTCTTGGTGCAATGAGCCATATAATACTTGACTTGCTGACACCATCAGGATTGGCAGTATTCTGGCCGTTATCAGACAGGGAATATCATAAGAAACTGGCAATAATATTCATAGGAATATGGTTATTCCTGGCAGTGACATACGTCCTCGAATTCGGACATATACTATTTACCTATCAGCCGGTATTGAATTACATACTGTGATAGGATGGGTAATTAATAATAGGGATATTGTCCGACGATCTGTTGATGCGTTTGGGGAGTATTACTTTTTTTACTATTTTTTTATATTTTTTTTTTTTATTCATATGATAATTTTGGTATTATTTTTAGTTTTTATTTAAAAGGAGTATAATATTTATAAATTTAATATTGATTAATAACAGACATAATACTTAGTTA
>DUHK01000122.1:0-503 GCA_013330915.1 Methanosphaera sp.
GAATTTGAGGATTGTGATTTAGAACTTGAACTTTGTGATTTAGAACTTGAAGATTGACTTGAACTACTATGGTAATTATTGCTTGAAGATTTTTGTGTTGAAGCTTTTGCTGAAGTTTTTGAAGATTGTGCTGACTGAGATGAAGTATGAGAACTTGAACTAGACGAAACTTCCTCAGGATATTCACTTCCATGTCCTGGATGAGCAAATGATAAGCCTATAATACTAAATGTTAAAATAATAAAAATTATTGAAAAAAGAAATATTTTTTTGATTTTCATATTTATCACCCAAAAAGAGTAGTGGAAAAAAGAATTAAATTATTCTTTTTTACTTCTCATATAACCATAACCAGCTACAACTCCAATTAAACCTAATGCCACTACTGCTAATCCTACATTAGTATAATCAGGACTTGATTCTGAATCGGTTGTAAGTTCATATGCTTTACCACTACTTGGTGTTGATTCTTCTTGAGTATCTTGTTCTTCAGTATTTTCTTC
>DUHK01000122.1:553-4146 GCA_013330915.1 Methanosphaera sp.
TTCTTCAGTATTTTCTTCTTCAGCAACTGTTCCAACTTCTTCTAATGCTTCTTGTGAAGTACCTGCTGCTAATGCAGCTACGCTGTTGGATCTTTGAGTATATGAGGATCTGCTACTTGAAGAAGTATGACGAGTATTACTTGAAGATTGTGATGGTGTTGTATGTGTGTTAGTGTTTGTGTTAGTGTTTTGGTATGCTTGTCCATTGTTATGGCTGCTGGATTGTGAATTACTGTTAGTATTTGTGTTGTCAGATGAATTACCATTAGATTTTATAGCATCTTCTTTAGTAACTTTAGGTAAGCTTTTAATATAACTCATGGTGTTTAATTCTCCAGAACCGGATACTAATGCATCATATTGTTCCTGGTTAATCCATCTTTCCTCATTTGTTTCAACTACAAGATCTTCAACTATTTTATCGTTAGGATTTCCTTTATACATGTCGATAAATGCTTGTATTTGAGTTGCACGTTTAGCTTCTGAAGTTGAATACATACTTGTATCTACTACAGGCCATTTGAAACTCACAATTACCACACGACCAACTTTTTGTTCATTATCCCATACGATTAATGCTCCTTCATCAGTTGCGCCAGGAACATATTCTGAATCTACATCTTCATTCGGTAATTTCTGTACTATGAAAGATCCCATACCCGGTGATATTCCAAGGATGTAGGTTAAACTATCATCTTTACAGTATGTACTTGATGCGATGTATGTGTATGATTCATTTTCTCCTAATGGATAATTTTTTTGTATATGATCTGTAATAAAGAATCCTGGTTGTACTCCAGGACATACGTGGTTGTGGTATAAGAAAGACATGATTTGATCGAAGTCAGGATCTGCTTTCCAAGCATTTGCAATTGTTTGTATACTGAACCAGTTTCCATCTGGCATGAATGTTTTTTGTATTTCGGCTAATTTTTGTGAATCGTTTAATGTGTCGATTCCTATATTTACTACTTCAGAACCATTTAAGTTTCCTACAAAGAAAGTACCGTCATTGTTGTATCTTAGATATGCTGCGTAGACATCGTCAGATCCAGGGTTACGCATAATGAATGCAAACCATAGTGGTTTCCATAATGCTTGATGATATTGGAGCATGGTTTTACTGTATAAACTTGCACCAAGTGTTTCATATAATCCATCACGGACTAATACTGTTTCTTTATTGTCTAAGTACACATATCCTGCTGATGTAAATGCAGCAAAGTCGGTGTCGTCTTTTAATATGTCAATTCCTAATTCTTTTTTGTAAATATCTATAGCTTTTTTGGCAGCTTCTACACCAATTTGTTTCATATCATTATCTGATAGTTTACTTGTTGCTTGTGATGTGGTTGATCTTGTTGCTTTAGGGAGATTTAGGGATAAAATGTATTTTAAATCTAATCCATGTGAGTCAACAGCTGTTATAGTGTGATCATCATCATGTGTTACATTACTTGCTGTTCCCATCAGATAATAATATTGTTCTTCTGTTAAGTTTGTGAATTCATATAAGAAAGTTACAAGTTCTGCTGGATTTTTATTTATTTTGTTAATCCACCATGTGCAATATTTTAATTCTTCTAAGCTTCCGTCATCTGGGTTAATACCTGTTTCTTTTTTAAAGTCTGCTTTTGTTTTGTTTGAATCAAAAGTCATTATGATTAAGTCACCGGTATTATCTTTTGAATACCATCTGATAAATCCAATCATGTTTTCTGTTGCACCAGTTGCTGTGGTGTCAATTCCTACATAACCGATTTTACCTACTGTAGCGTCTAAGAAGAACATTGCTGCATCGTCATCAGACCCACCAGGTACTCCTAATATTTTGTATGATGTGATATCACCAGGAGAACCTCCATCCATACGTGTTTCTTTTACTGGAGGATAGTATTGTAGTAATGCTTGTACTATACTGTATCCACCGAGTGTTCCTTCACATATGTGTCCATGGAATGCTGCTTCTTGTAAAACTTCTCTAGAAACACCTGCTGCCCATCCATTAGCTAAACTTGCAAATGACCATGCATTTTTTCCTTTTATTGATTTGAAATAAGTGTTCCATTGACTTCTAGTCATATCTTCTGAGATTGTTCCGAGGTATGAATATTTGGTTGATGCATTTTCATACACTACCATTCTCAAATCGGATCCTTTTTGAATTATGAAAGCAAAGTCTATTGGATCTACAGCTGTTTCACGTAACATTAAAACATCAGTATATGATATTTTGTCACCGTAATTTAATATTCCTTCTATTGCATCTTCACTGGTTTTACCATTTAGTTTAGCTACACCAGCTGAAGTAACAACTAATACTTTATCTGCACTTTGGAAGTTTAATTCTTTATCTGCAGATACTGTTACTGTTCTACCTAATTTATAAGCATCTGTTGCAGTTAAATCAAAAGTAAGAGTATTTTGAGTAGAATCTATAATTTTACTTTGTGATATATAACCGTTCGTTAATGCTGTAATATTAAATTTGGTATTAGAGGAATTTTTTAATGTAATTACGTAGTTGTGTGATTTTGCATCATAACTTCTTTCAAATTGAAGTTCTTTGTCTTCAGCAAATACATGAAAATCAGGAGTTACTTGTTCATTATCTTTTTCATATTCATAATTTACCTTAACGTTGACTGATACGTCTTTTGCTAGATCATTTCCATTATTATCACTAGTTAATGTACTAGTAGTTTGTGTTTCTTCATTTGTATTGCTACTTGTTGCAGTAACAATTGGATTACTTGATGATTGGTCAGCTGTGACATTTTCTTGAACATCGGCAGCTGCAATACTACCAACCATCACAAATAATAACACGAGAAATGATATTAAATAAATATGTTTTTTAATAGTCTTTTCCCCCGTTTATTTTTATGTATATTATTATAATCCATGAAAACTAACTTTAATAAGTTAAAATAAAATTAGTAATAGATTATAACAATAGAAATTTCGGTTCGTATTTTGGACATTAAGTACACTGTCCCTGATACACTAATGTTATAATCTTTATATCAAATCTTAGTGTACCTAATATCATGTTAATATTGTAGTAATACATATATAATATTATTTATTACATTTTCCTAGATTAACAACGTTAATGTATTATTATAAAAAATAAAAAACTATTGTTACTCATTATTCAAAAAAAAAAGATATATAATTTTTTGTTTTAAATACTAAAACATCAGTATTAAATTTTATAGGGCAAATAAAAGTTAATAATTTCATTAAAACGGAATTAAATAAGTATCTTCAAAAAAAATAAAAAGTATTACTTTTTAAATAATAATGACTATTTATAATAATTTTAATTAAAAATAAATAATATACAATTAAATAATGATAAAAATGATTAGTTTTTAATAAAATTAGCCATGATTAGAAAAAATTATCATTATTCCATTTTTTTATATCTAAAAATAATTTTAACGAGAATAAGCAAATCATTTAGAAACATATTCAAATATTATTTTACATGACTTTTTATATTAATTAATATAAATTTAAATTTCAAAAAAAAACAATATTTGCATCAAAAACTAGTGTAAATGAAAAAACTTTAAAAAGATACAAAA
>DUHK01000153.1 GCA_013330915.1 Methanosphaera sp.
TATTAATTGTAGTATAATGGATGAGTAAACAATTAATCGGGGATATTGTTCTAAAATAGATCATATTGTTTGAGAATGAATTATATATGTTTTCTAACATTTTTAACTCATATCTCATTCAATTTTTTTTTTAATAAACTTTTTTTATCAATCATTTAATAATACTGTTTCTCCTTAAAATAAATAATTTACATGCTCTAATTATCCGTATATTAAAAAAATAGTTGAATGAAAGGGGGTTATTTAGTTATTCTTTTTTTAAACCATTTGTTATCAATTATGTCTTTTTTTTTGATTGATTAAATATTTTGAATAAATTATTTGGTTATGGCTTCCCTGAAAAACTTAGGTACAAGCTTTCTATACATTTTGTTTCTTAATATGGTTTGTATGTTCTTATCCAGTATGTATGTGTCACAATGGTCGTTTTCAGCTCTCATTCCACGTCCATATGCCTGCAGGAGTGTCATGACAGTCTTGTATGCATACCATTCCGGGTCCATGTTCTTTCTTTCGTTAATCTGCTTGTCACCAAGGTATGGGTATGGAACCTTGTAGATTACCTGGAATTCACATTTCTCGTATGGCAGGTCAACACCCTCACTCATTGAAGGACTGACAAGAACATATGGGTTTTTGGATTTTTCAAACTCTTCCAGGGTTTCCTCCCTCGTTTTAGGAGTGTGTGAGAGTATTCTCTGATCCTTGATATGCTCTGTTATGTACTCCTGACACTTGTAACTGTTTGTATGAACAAGTCCCTTTTCGTTTTTATGTCTGTCAAATATTTCCCTTAACACGGGTATTGTTTTTGGTGCAGTGTGCCAGAGTGCACGTTTTGACATTGGTCCCACCAGGTTCATGTGTATCGGACGGTACTCCTTCTTGAAGGGGCTTTCACTGTAAATGTAGTAAACATCCTCAGGATCCAGTCCCAGCCATTTACAGAACAAGTCCTTATCCAGTATTGTTGCACTCATAAACAGAACCTTGTCTGCATACTGGAACAATGTCTGTTCGGCATAACTGTCCACTTTCAATGGCTTGAATGATACCATATCCTCCTCGGTGGATACAATCCAGTTTTCGGGATCGTTTTTGATGTTAATGGTTATTTCCTTGATTTTTCTCTTGGTGTGCTCTATTCTGTCGGCCTTCTGTTTGGTGTATTCATTTATTCGAAGTTCATTATATGAATCATATATGGCCTCCAGGAATGCTATCCAATCCTTCACATCGGTATAACTCATCATGCCCCTTGGAATAATTTCATTAATGTCCTTTTGCAGCTGTTTATTGTAGATGTTCAACTCCAGCTTGTGCATTATCTTGTCTTCAATGTTATGTGCTTCGTCGAGTATCATCAGGTTACGCTTTTGGAAGTGTTGCACATAGTTTAATTCTAGATATGCGTAGTCATAATTGAGTAGTGTTACAGGTTCCTCTATTGCTATTGCCTTCTGGTTCCAGTAGGGACATTTTTCTCCTGACTGGAAAGTAAACGGCGTGTTATAGTAGTCTCCGTCGGCATCGGTCACATCTTTTTGTTTAGACTTTTCTATTTTTATACCATACGGACAACTAAATCCGTCTGTTGTACGTATTGTCTGGCATGTTCCCTGATCACATGAGTTTAATCCCCCACTGTCCATGCAGGTGAAATTGTTTCTTCCCTTAACCTGGGCGTACCCGAATTCATCAGCATACTGTCTTTGGAGCTGTTTGGTCATGGTCAGTATGTAGGATGGTTGTAGTATCTGTGCCAGTGTAGCGGCTATGGCTGATTTACCTGTTCCCGTACCTGCCTCCAGTATAACGTATTTCTTGTCTGATTCAAGGGCATTTAGTATTTCGGTGATAAGTTCTAGCTGGTTGTGTCGTGCCTGTTTGAATGGAAAGTTTTCTATTATTTCATCATCAATTTCAGGGTGTTGTCTTTGAAGTTCTTCCTTTTCTTCCGTTGTTGGTCTTTCTATCTGTGATGGCCTTTCTTCTTCACCTTTTGAGCATACGCACTTGTTTTTTATCATTCCACAATTTGGGCAAAATATTGAATTCATGTTATAACCTTATGTTTTTCATAGTTATTCTATTTTTTTAAGGATACTTTAATGATTATTCTATTCTTTTTAAAAGTATTTGAACAATTTATATATGTTAATAAAACTATAGAATATAGTAGTATATATAGGAAAATATTATTTTTTAACATTATTTTAATCAATATTCAAAAACACATTAAAAAGAGGAATTTTATGGAAATAGGAAAGTTATATGGAATAGGTGTAGGTCCTGGAGACCCTGAATTAGTGACAATTAAGGCAGCACGTATCATAAAGGATACAGACATAATATTTGCTCCACAATCCAAAAAAGGAAGACCAAGTGTGGCATTAAAAATAGTTCAAGGTATAATCGATGAAAGAGAAGATGAACCTGAAATACTACAACCATTATTCCCAATGACAGAGGATGCCGAAACACTTGACAAATCATGGGACACCGCCGCAGAACAATTGTTTGAGAAACTCTCACAGGGACTTGACGTGGTATTCGTAACATTAGGTGATCCTACAATATTCAGTACTTTCTCCTATGTTTCAAAAAGATTACAGAAAAAAGGTGTTGAAGTCGTACTTGTACCTGGAATTGCCGCTATGACAGCATGCAGTACAACAGCTGGAATACAGTTAACAGAACAGGATGACATACTTGTTGTCGTACCACAAATTGATGAAAGATTACCAAAAATATTACCTTACGTTGACACTGTAGTGGCCATGAAAACTTCACGTCACATTGACCTGCTTGAAGACTGTATAAATCAGGACCCTAGAGAAAAAGAAATAGTTTCAGTACAGAATTGTACTATGGAAGATGAAAACATAGTACACGGCTTTGTAAACAACAAAAAATATTTCTCAACAAGCATAATAAAATTCAAAAAAGAGTAGTATGGAAGAACTCTTAATCTTCCAGTTTTTTCATTATTTTTTTACAGAGAATTTGCCAATCAAATTCTTCAAATATCTTTTTTTGCACATTATACGGATTTTCTTCAATGTTCTCCCAGTTATTTATAGTTTTCTGCAGATTTTCTTCCAATTCATTAATGTCATGACTTATTAGTTTTCCATATCCTGTCTTTTCTATAATGTCTGGTGAACCACCCACATCCGTGGATATGATGTAGTTTCCGTGATAAGCCGCTTCCAGGGTTGATATTCCAAAACTTTCCTTTTTGGAAGTACAACAGTAAATGCTTGAAAGGGCATATTCCATACTTAGTTTTTCCTTATCAGAAACATAACCCCTGAATATCACCTTGTTTCTGAGATTTTCATTCTTCTTGAAAAAGTCACTGATGAAGTCTTTCATGTCATCTTCAACACTACCTACAAGCACAACCTTCCAATCCTTCAGGTCGATGTGGCTTACAGCTTCAAGCAGCATGTCTATAGACTTGTTTTTCCTTTCAATATAACCCACGTATAGTATGCGGTGTTGTTTGTCTTTAAGTGGGGTGTTGTTTTGTTGAACACCATTTGGAAGATATAACAGTTTTTTTTCGTCTATGATGCCGCTTTGTAGCAATGCACTGTAATTTCGTTTTGTTTCTATACTGATTAAATCTATGAATTTAAACAATATTTTCACGTATAAACGTCTAAGGGCAGGTAATATTCCTTTTCTTTTTAGAAGAAAGTCGATAAATTCATTGTTGGCATCTATTTTCAGGAATATTTTTCCTTTTCTGTTGTTTAACTTGTAACTGAGAATGTAGTGTGGTAACAGACTATATCTAAGATGATATAATTGCAGCACATCAATATCTTTGGCATGTTTTTTAAGATATCGTTTAACATCCCTTTTTTCATCTCCGGAATCTTCCAAATAGTCTATCGTGAAGTTTTCACAGTGGAGTAATTCATCCATATATTCGAATTCCTCATTGGGATATGTTGTAATCTTTGTCTGATAAGTGTCTGATAAAGTGTATGGAATCATGCCCACGTCCTTTGTAAGAATGTAATTATACAATCCCGGAAATATGCAGTTAAATCTTTTCAATTTATATTAAACTCCTTATTCTTTGTAACAGTATATTTCAATCTGATTTTTTATTTTATGTGTCAGCTGCTTTTCATCCAGCTGGATAGGCATTTTAAGATCTTCCAACAAATCAAATTCTGTGTCTATGATTTCCTCGACACGATATAAAAACCAGCTGGTTGTTTCATCCTTTGCCTTCTTGTTAAATAGGGGGTAATCAAATCCTTCAGTATTAAATCCGTTTTTTCCACTGTATTCTATGGTCATTTCATCATCGTTATGGATTATTATCTCTGCAGTGCTTATTCCATGATTTTCTTTCAAATCTTCAAAACGATAATGAAACTTTTCATAAGATGTCATTTGAATCACTTGTTTATTTTAAATAGTAATTATTTATAAATATATAAATAGAAGTATTTAAGGAATGATATTATGTTAGAAAAAGTTTGGACCGAACTATCATATAATCAAAAGAAAGAAATTGGAAAATACGCTTTAGTCTTTACAGGTGGAGTACTGGCAGGATTGTTGATTAACAAGTTTTATGAGGATTCCATGGCAGAGATTAATAAAAGAAGCGTGGATTATGGAAGCACTGAAAAAATTCAGTTGGATATCACTAATCCGGAAGACGATATAATAATTGATGAAGATGCGGTTGAAGACACAATAGAAAAATAAATGGGGTTTTATTATTCAAAAGAATGTGGCTGTTGTCTTATTGAACTGGAATGGGGATGAAGATACAATAGAATGTTTGGAATCATTGAAAACGCTTGATTATCCTAGTTTTGATGTTTATCTTGTTGACAACGATTCGCAAAAACAATCTATAAACAACATAATCAATTATCTGGAAAAGGATTCCTTTTATAGGAGTGCAACAGTCAAAAAAGATGACTTATCCTCCTTTAAGAAAGAAGATAAAACTAATCTTGTTTTCATATTGAACGACAACAATGCAGGATTTGCCGGTGGAAACAACGTTGCCCTGAATTACATTAAGGACAATGTTCAGGAAGGTTATGTGTTGCTGTTGAATAATGATACCATAGTTTCAAAAGACCTGTTGACTGCAATGGTAAGTAAATTCAATGAATCCGACGATACAGGTTTTGTCGGTGCAACTCATTATTACTATCATGAAAAGGACAGGATACAAACACTTGGTGGCGGATTGATAGATCTTGTTCACGGTGAATGCACTGCCGTAACCCAACCTGGAACTAGGGATGAATTTGATTTTTTAACAGGTTCTTGTATACTGATGTCCTGTGATGTTCTAAGGGATGTTGGAGTGATGTACGAGGAATACTTCATGTACTGGGAAGATGTTGACTGGTCCACAACAGCCAGAAAAAAAGGTCATAAATTAAAAATTTCAGACACTGGATATATATATCATAAGGAAGGAGCTTCAATTAAATCATTATCCAGAATTTACTATCATACACGTAACAGAATTTTATATATGAAACGTCATACCAGTGGTTTGGTGTATTACAAATTCCTGATTTACATAGTGTTGTATGTTCTAAAAGAATCATTCACAAATATTTTAAAAAACAGGGAATATTCAATGACTCTAATAAGGGGTCTGAAGGATGGTCTGTTAAAAATTATATAGATTGAAATAGATAATAATATCATCAGATAAGGAGTAAGTAAATTGAACAAAAGACGATTAAACATAGCAGTATTTCATAATCTTCCATCAGGTGGGGCAAAAAGGTCATTATATACCTATGTTGAATATTTGACTAAACAGGGACACATCGTGGATGTCTTCATACCTGATACTGCAAACGAAGAATATCTGCCCTTGGATTCTGTTGCAAACAACGTAATTAAATACGAGGTCAAACCAAGTTTCTTCAGGGAAAAGATATACTCAATATTCAGTTACGTTCCTGCAATCATTAAAAGGGTATCGGTAAATAATGTAATGAAAACCGAACAAAAAATTGCCGAGGACCTAAACGATTCAGGTTATGATATAGTCTACTGTGAACAGGATCAATTCACCATGACTCCGGTAATTTTCAAATACTTAACAAAACCATCAATATACTACTGTCAACAGCCAATTCGAAACGAAAAAATTCTCGACAAGGTCAACAGTCAAAAAACCAGGGCAGGCATATTCAACAACCCTCTGATAAGACCATTTGCCGACATCTTTGTAAATCATGTGGAAACAAGAGATTATGAAAGGGACATGGAATTTGCGGAATATTCCACAAACCTCCTTGCAAACTCATACTTTTCCCATGAAAACATACTAAGACAGTATGGAAAAAACGCATATGTATCGTACATTGGTGTGGACAACAAAAAGTTCGTACCGCTAAACCTTAAGAGGGACAACTACGTATTGTCTGTCGGTACCTGCATACCTCCAAAGGGTTATGACTTCATAATCCGATCAATTTCCAAAATACCAAAGGACATAAGACCGGAACTGGTGATTGTAGGAAACAGTAGTGACGAACTGTGGGTGGAATATCTGAAAAATCTGGCACAGGAAAATGGTGTTGACATGGACATACTCACCATGATATCAGATGACGAGTTGATAAACCTATACAACAAGGCTAAAATGGTGGTATATGCTCCGTATCTGGAACCATTCGGATATATACCACTTGAGGCAATGGCATGTGGAACTCCGGTAGTGGGTATAAAGGAAGGTGGAGTTAGAGAAACCGTACTGCACAACAAAACAGGACTTCTAACACAAAGAGATGAAAAGGACTTTGCAGATGCAGTAATAAGACTACTTAAGGATGATGAACTGTGGAACAGAATGTCTGCTACAGGAATAAAATACATAGAATCTGCATGGACACTGGAAAAGGCCGGAGAACGCTTACTCGAACATATTTACAGAATACTTGAAGAAGATGGGGAATAAAGATGACAAAACCATTGGTATCCATAATATTATTGAACTGGAACGGTTATGAAGACACATTGGAAGCATTGGAATCCCTGTATCAGATAGATTATCCCAACTATAACGTTATAGTGGCAGATAATAACTCTACAAACGATTCAATAGATAAAATAAAGGAATATGCCCTTGGAAATATAAGGGTTGAAACAGAATATACAAAATATGCTGACAACAAGCCCATCCAATTAACCTGTCTTGATGAAGGAGATTACACCAGGGCAGACAACACTTCCACACAATCACAAAAGAAACTCTTGCTCATACAAAACAGGGAAAACTATGGTTTTGCAAAGGGAAACAACATTGCAATAGACTACACTATGAAAGTCGATAAACCTGATTATGTGCTGCTTCTAAACAATGACACTATTGTTGCACCGGATTTTCTTGACAGGTTGATTGATGTGGCACAAAGTGATTCCAACATAGGGCTGCTCGGACCAAAATTTTATTACTATGACTATGAGGGAAGTCATGAAACAATATGGTGTATAGGAAGTGTTGTTGATCTGGATCATTTTCCGGGACATCACAGCATCATGGAAGAGCCTGGTTATGACTTAACACAGGATGTCATTGAATGTGACTGGGTATCAGGAGCAGGAGCATTAATAAAGGCAGAAGCAATGCCTGATGAGTATTTATCCACTGAATTTTTCTTTGGATGTGAGGATGTGGATTTGGCAATATCCATCAAGAAAAAGGGATATAAGGTAGTGACTGTCACCGATTCTATCATATGGCACAAGGTTGGAATGTCAAGACACAAAAATTCCACATTTAAAACGGAATATAATCACATTAAAACAAACCTGCAATTTATCAAAAAACACAAATCCAACTATTATTTAAACTTGCCAAAATACTGTTATCAAATAATGAAACTCTATATTAAAGCTCTGATTAACAAGATATAACTTTAAAACTCTTTTTAATATTTTTTTAACTACAGTAGATAATCAGTAATTGATTCTATCTAAATTACCATAATTTAATTCTATTCTAAACAAACCTTTTTCACTCAGTAATTTTTTAAAAGAAGTTATTTGATAATATAATAATTTTATAGCATATCTTTTACTATTTATGTAAAAATAATTCCCATTATTTTAACAATCTTTAAATAGTATTTGAAACAATAAATTTAGTTATAATTCATTGTTAAACAATGTATTATGGGAGTTGTTAACATTAAGAAAAAATATTTATTAGTGTTAATAACCGTATTATTCATTAGCCTGTCTGTAGTTTCAGCAACTAATGACACAAACGTTGAAAATGATGATTCAGACATAATATCAGATGATACATCAACGGAAAATACGGAATTAATCACTAAGAAAACATCAGATAATGTTACAAAAACAAGTACGACAAGTACTAAAACGGCTTCAAAAACAAAAGTAAATGCAGTTACAACAAAATATAACGTAACTGCAAAATTAAGTGCAAACATTACAAATGCCGTTACAGGTGAGAAACTAACAGAAGGAAAAGTAGTTTTTAAACTTAACGGCAACACACTCGGTTACTCTAATGTAAATAATGGTGTGGCAACATACTATTATGATACATCAAGATTGACCCCAAAAAATTACACAATTACTGTTAAATACGGTGAAAACTCCAAATACTTGGCCAGTTCATCAACCGCTACCATGACGGTAGTTAAAGATGCTAGTAAAATTGTATTGGACAACGTTACAGTAATTTCAAAGGAAAAAGTTAAATTTACCGCAACGGTAACAGATAAAAATGGTAATTTTGCAACAAGTGGTAGAGTAGCATTTAAAATAAATGGAAAAACAGTGGGTTATGCAAACGTTTCAAAAGGAAAGGCAGTATTCACATACACGGCAAACCTATCAGCAAAAACATACAAACTCAACGCAACATACGGTGGAAACACCTATCTAAACAAATCATACTCATCCAAAAGTACATTGACAGTAACACAAAGACCTACCAAAATGACAGTCAACAGTGTATCCGGATATTCAACATCACTTACACTAACGGCAAGTGTCGTTGACAAACTAACTTCCAAAGCTTTGACATCCGGAACAATTGTTTTCAAAATAAATGACAAAACAATCGGAAACGCCACAATTTCAAACGGTAAAGCATCCTACAAGTACGATTTCGATCGTTATACAAGGGGAACCTATAAAATATCCGCTCACTACAAGCCAACATCATTTTATGCTACAAGTACCTCAACAAATAATTTGACGATTAAGGCTGAAAGTTCTTTCACCTACAATCAAATTAAAGCAGCAGCCGTTTACGTAAGAACACAATATGAATCTAACTTTACTGTAAGTTCAGTTAATATAAGCAAGTCAAGACTTCCTTTATCAGATTTCTTGGCATTAATGATTCAGTCCTGTGAAAATGCATATAAGGGTAAAAAAGCTAACGTTACCCATAAAAGATATTCGGAAATAACTTCTCAAACCGACTCAATGAAACAGGTAGTTTTAAGTATTTCAGAAGTTAGAGAAATAGGAAGCCGAACATTAAAATACATGAATGAACACGGTATGCCACCGAAATATGTTACAACTGACTATGGTTTAATGGGTTATTACAATATCATATACACATATTGTAGGGTTATGGATGTTTCGGCCTATAACTATTTACCTACTACATGTAGAGTATACAGTTGGGCAGCTATGCATCCTTCAAATCCAAAGTCAAGGACAATTTACCTTACAAGTGATGTGATTGTTAGTAAAGCAACAGATTATGCCTTTATGAACAAAATAAAAGCTAGTCTGGAGAAAAAAGGTTATAAGGCAGTTGTAAATGGTTACGGACCAAATTCACATAACACTGCAATTTTGGCCCAGTCATTACCTATTAATGCAGTTCAGGTATCAATATTCGGGGGAGCAGATGCCGGAGTATTCTATGATATGAGTACAAGGTATTACATGAGAAATAAAGAAAGCAGATTAATATATCTGATATTCCATCCGGATTATGCATATGACTTTACAGGAGTATCCTTCTTGAAAAGAGCACATGACGATAATTATAGTCCTAGCAGTTTCACAGGTTTAAGTCATCCTGATGAATACTTACATGACCATGGATATGACTATCTATTTTCAAAGGACCCTGATGAAATAGCAGCTGGTATAATTTATCATATCAGCTAATCAAACCTCTTTTTTTTACTTTTTTTAACACATTCCACAAAGGAATTTACCATATTTTCGTATTGGAATTGTGTATCGATGATTTTTCTGGATTTTAAACACATTTCACGTTCTGTTTTTTCATCGCTAAAAACATTTTCAATGGCTTCTTTGAGAGCATCACTATTTTTTTCAGGCACGATAAAACCGTTACCATTTATCATGTCACAAGCAGCACCTACGGCCGTGGTTGCTATTATGGGATTGTAGTAATACATGGCTTCGTTCAAAACAAACACCCATGGATCTCCCATCCCCTCATTGACTGATGGAACAACCACAAGATTGCTTTCATTGTAGTATTTTTCCAGCTCTTTGTTGTTTATTTTACCCGTAAAACGGACGTTTTTCATGTTGTTGTCCTTTACATAGCCTTTGAGTTTTTCCTCTTCATCACCGGAACCCACAATAATCAGCTCGGCGTTGTCCATATCCAGTTTCTTGAATGCTTCCAAAAGATAGATTACGCCCTTACGTTTTATCAGACGTCCGACATATAATATTTTTTTAGTGGGATGCTTTTTCTCATTTAAATCGGCATTTCCTGTAATGTTACTTACATTGGGCATGATATGTATCATGTCATTCGGAACTTCAAGTTTGTCATGAAAATATTCCTTATGCAGACTTCCCGGAACAAGTATGGCATCGCAGTGATTGCAAAGGTACTTGATGACTACGTTTAGCATTCTTTCCTTGAGTGTGTTCTCTTTTTCCCAGTCCCAATCCTCACGCCAAATGATGAACGGCTCTCTTTTAAGCTTGGTAATTGTAAAGAGAAGTATTGTTTCAACAAGCTCTTGAAGGGTATCCCAGCTTCCTCCAATGGTTATGTCATAACGGTTTTTTGCCTTGGAAAGCAAGCCCCTTGCAAATCCATGGAAATTTGGTAAAATGGTGTAATTTACTCCTTCAAGACCACTTATCTGCTTTGATACATCTTCATCATAAATGCTTTCAATAACATTGATGTGGGTGAATACCAAATCCAGATCGTATATTTGGGATATTTGCCTGAAAAATGGTAATCTGTACCACATTGCAGTGTTATGTGTAAATAATATTTTCATCAATTTCACCATGAGTGAGTCATTCTGTTATAAATTTGTGAATCTCCGTTATCATAAATCTTGCTTGATTTGCTTATTGGTTCATCAAGTGGAAGATATTCTCCATTTCCATACAAGAAACTCTTGTGGTCAATGTTGTTTGACCTTAAAAACATGTAACTTCGCGGCTCCATGTCCGACATGTTTTTGGGATTGGTGGTGTGCATGTCATTTAGCCAGTAGAGCAGAATGTTACTGAATGCGTCGGAGAAAAGCGTGTTGTTCTGTTCGTTGTCATAGTAATTCTTAAACCATGCCACTCCAGCATATTCCCCCTGACTGAATATCGGTGCATCTATAGTATTGTCTATAGGCAGTGTTGACGGCTGACCAACCTCATAGTCTATCAGTCCCGTGTTAAGTATGAAGAAAAGTACCAGAAACATTCCGATTACCTTCATAGTTATTCCCACACGTTTTTTAAGCTCTGTAGGTTTTAAAAGGCCAATAACAGAATTGCTGATATAGTACAGTCCTATGATACAAAACGGTGCAAGCACCACAAAGGTTACCTCATAAATCCTCTGTAAACTTAACTGACCCCTAAACGCAGGAATGTAGAGTCCACAGGCCAATATCACAAGGTTAAACAATGCAAATGTATTATATTCCCTTGTGAAATGCAGATATTTTGGTCTTATAATGTTCATGATAAATCCTACAATTATGAAGTAGACCGAGAACAATATCACCCTTTGTGCGTTAATGCTCACAATGTCCATGAATTTGAAAGGCCACCATATTTGAAGGAATACAAGTATGGTTGCACCTACTATTATTGCCTGTCTACGGCGCAGGCTCATATGCTTGATTTTCATTACCTGGTTCTTGATGTATGGATGGACATTTATCTCATCAACGCTAAGATCCCTGGATATTTTTTTAAATATCTTATATGCCACTACCACAAGTATTAAAACAGCACCCAGTGCAGCAAGCAGAATCATCGGATTAACAGAGCCGCCAGTAATCATAGTATTGACGTTTTTGGAAACTATTCTCAGTGCATCAAACAGTGATGCAATAGGCTTACTGTCAGCGGTCAGTGAATAGTATACTACTATGAATCCTATGAAGAACAATGAAAGCGACAGGCTGATTGTTTGATCCTTGACCTTGAAATATTTACCGAAATACTTGCGTTCTGCTCCGAACATGATGAGTATAGTGTTTATTATGTTTCCAAAACGACTGGATAACAAGGAGAGAGTCACTATTGTTGCAAGTAACATGAACATGAACAGGTATGTTACGCTGTAGTGTGATAGTATCAGACCAACTCCAAAGAGCAGGTATAGTATTTTTCTCTTGTTCTGTGCAATGCTTCTGTCTATCATCAGCCACACAAGCAACACAAGGAAAATCTCTGCAATCTGCTGTCTGGCCATTTGAACCATCCAACCGTAGGAAAAACCGTTGTATGCAATGAAGAAAAATGCTGCAAGGAAAGCTATTTTTCCTCCTGTATGCTCTTCAAATATCTTATACAAACCGATACTTATCAATGAGAATAAAAACGGATAAATAAACTTAAAAATCCATGTCAATGTCATTCCAGATAATTTGTTGTATACAGGAGCATACATTACCACACTTAACATGGCGTTATAAGCATGAGGCCATGCATGATCCCATATGCCGTTTTTAATGACGTATGTTGCGAACTGATATTCGAAAAATATGTCATAACCCCATATGTGGTTGGATATGAGCACGCTGTAATACAGTATTGATATTGCAATACTGAATATTGCTATGTGATAATATTCGCTCTTCAGATATCCCCAGGCCATCACAAGCACAAGTGCACATATCAAAAGCAATAGGAGTATTTGAATCTCGTTTCTTCCATAGTACTGTAGAGTGTAAGCTCCTATAATTGCAATTAACGGTAAGATGCAAAGGCAAAGGAACTGATTGGAAGTTAAGAGTTCAAAGCTTAATTTGGAACTGCTGTAATGGAAATACTCTTTATCTCTCTTATATGCAACTAACAACAGGATCATGTTGTAGATTGTGAAGGTTACAAGCAGGGGTATGGTTTCAATCGGTTTTGAAATACCAAGATGTGGATATACCTGATTCATGAACAGTCCTACCAGCAGCACAGACAGTATGCTTAGACCGACACAAAGCAGGGTTGTGAAGGTGTTTCCAAGTTTATGTAACTTCATCACCCTTAAAATCAGAACACCAGGAACCAATGCAAGGTATAATAATGTTATTATGTCATTAAAAATCGGAATGTGTATCTGGTTATATGAAAAATAACCCACAATCCACATAAGAATTTGAATCAGAAGAATTACCGCTGCAAATTCTTTGAATTTCCAATCATTCAAGGTAAATATGTTTCTAAATTCCATTATTCATTCACTACTCTACAACTTTCTCATATTCTCTAATGATTTTCTTTACCATTTCTTCCATGGAATTTTTAGGTAAGCTTTCATAAGAAGTTTCTTCAAATTTTTTTAATAATTCTTTGTCATTTATTACTTTTACAAGTTTCTCTTTTAAACTGTTGACATTTCCTGCTTCAAAGAGCAGACCGTTATGTCCATCCATGACCAGTTCGGGAATTCCACCTATGTTGCTGCCTATAACTGGAGTTCCAGTGCTGAAACTTTCATATATTACCAATGGGGAATTGTCGTAGCATATGGAAGGTATGACCAGAATATTTGTCATTTCATAATACTTGATGATGTCCCTATTGTTTACGAAGCCATGAAAATCTATTCTTTCATCATCCTGGGCCAAGTCTTTGAATTCCTCTTCGTCATATCCCTTGCCTATGATATGTAATCTGAGATTATCTCCTTCAATATCCTTAAATGCTTTTATAAGTGTGTCAACACCTTTATGCTTACCCAAAGTTCCGATATATGTGATGTCGAACGAATCATAAGTCTTGATGGTCTTCCGGGATTCATATTCAACTCCCAAAGGAATTTTTACACATGGGATGTCATTGAAGAAGTTGTTTTCATGAAACTTGTCAATCATGAAACGTGAAGGACAAATGAGTAAATCCACATTATCGTTTAGTAACCTTCTCTGGGTATTAACGTACTCGTTGCATATGAAATTTCTTTTTTGACAAAGGGTGTTTTTTCCGTTGATAAGGTTTGCTCTTGGACAGATTAAGGAAAAATCATGTGATTCATAAATAACCGGTATGTTCAAATCCTTTCCAGCCTTGAAACAGGATAAAGACAAGCCTTTATAGTTGTTTATATGTATGATGTCCACCTTTTCCTTAACAAGAATTTCCTTTATGGCATTTAGGCATGCACCGTTCCATAGATCAAAAAGATGCCAGAACGGTTTTTTAATTCCTGAAGCTTCGGTCTGCTTGTAGGTAGGATACAATTTTGTTGTGTTTAACTGATAAATGGTTGTGTTATCTCTTTTAACAACATGTTTTTCATCATCAGGGCTGGTGGTGATGATTACTGACTCGTGACCATAATCAAGCATGCCCAGTGCCATTTTTTCAACGATAATCTCTGCACCGCCAAGAATGTTAGGCGGATAAAGATTGCTTATAAAGCAGATTTTCATAACAGTTCCTCATATAGTTCATGTATGGATTGTGAAATCTTCTTCCATTCATATTTTTCCTTAACCAACTCTCTGCCGCGTATACCCATCTCTTTTATCAGCTCTTTATCTGACAGGATTTTTACGATGGACTCTTCCAGAGCCTTGGTATTTTTTGGTTCTATAATAATGCCGCAATCCCTTTCAGAAACATCATCTGACACTCCCACAATAGTGGTACTGATGACGGGTGTCTGGCATGAAAGAGCTTCCAGAACAACTATTCCAAAACCTTCCTGTAATGACGAAATGGATGGAAGAACAAATAGCTCAGATTCCTGATAATAAGAGATCACTTCCTCATCACTTAAAAATCCCTTGAATTCAACATTGTCCTTCAATCCAAGTTCATCCACTTTGCTTTTGTAGAAATCCAACAACTCACCCTTTCCACCGACAATCAGCTTAACATCGGGAATGCTTTCCTTTACACCAACCAGTGATTCGAGAAGATAATCCAATCCCTTATACTTATGAAACCTGTCAAGTACACTTAGGAAAAATATCTGGTTGTTTTCACGAGGCTTTTGTATAGGTTTAAACAGGTCTGTGTCAACCCCGTTTGCTATGGTCACGACTTTGTCCTTATAATTTTGTAAATGAGGGGAATTGATGTAGTCGTCCTGTGTTATTATAATCCTGTCAGCCTTGTTTAGCAATAGTTTAAGTGTTGTTGAGTTATAGAATTTGGCTATGAAATTGGCAATTCCATTTCCAATGATGTCATTGTGATATGTTACAACAAGGGGTTTGTTTTTTATTCTGGAGATGATGTTACTCCAGTCACTGCTCCATGGTGTTGGAACATGGGTGTGAATTATATCAAAGTCCTCATCATAAAGTTTTTTGGGAAGTGAGAGCGTAACATTGGTATTGGCAATTTTTCCCATGTATCCAAGTCTCTGAATGCTTATTCCATTATACACTTCGTGTTCTATAGTGTCTGGTTCGTTGGCACAGATAACCTTTACTTCACAATCATCGTATTTTACCAGTTCCTTGGAAATATAGTAAACATACTTTTCAACTCCACCAATAAATGGATAGAATCTTACCGGAGTTTGAATAATCTTCAACATTAAAACCTCTTAAGCAAAAATTTATTATAATATATTTATGTCTTTTAATTAATTTATGATTTTCAACAAAAAAACATGTAAAATACTTCCATGTAATATGTTCTAAAAAAAGTGGGTGGGATTAATAAAAGGGTGGATATGGTCAATACTTTATTTTGACTGTTTTTTCAGAATTTTCTGGTAATATTTTTCGGTAATTGACGTGATATGATTCCAATCATATTGTTTTGCATATTTCCTGCAGATATCTCTTTGGCTGTTGGGGATTCCGTTTTCTATTATTTGTATGATGATTTTGGAGAGTTCTTCACAGTCATCACTGACAATCCATCCGTTTTCTTTTGTTATCAAATCTTTAGCAGCATTCATTTCATCATCCAGAGTAATTACAGGCACTCCACATGCATTGGCTTCGATGACGATAATACCGAAACCTTCCCTTTTGGAAGGCAGAACCAGTGCACTTGAACTTTTTATTGTACTGTAAAGTTTTTCATGATCCTCATAAAAATCCTCGAAAATAATGTTGTTCTCAAGATTCAAACTGCTTGTAAGTGTTTTAAGGTATTTTTCCATAGGTCCGTTTCCTATAATTTTGCATTTTACATGTGGATGTACTTTACTGACTTTTGAAACTGCATTGATTATCAGGTCCACATGTTTTTCAGGAATCAAACGTCCGGCAAAGACTATGTCATTATAGTCCTGTGAAGGGTTTACGTAGGTTATCTCATTGGTGTTGACACCGTTTGCAATTATGGTTGAGTTTGAGGGGCAGGAATTTTTCAGCATGTTTTCATAGGTCAGTTGTGACACGCAAATGACGTTTTTTGTCAGGTGGAAAATTCCCTTTTCAACGATTTTTCCAAAGAATCCCAGTTTTCCCAGATATTCATACCAGTAGTCGTTCCAGACTTCGTGAACGGTTATCACAAGGTTTTTTCTGTGTTTTAGTTTGCTTGAATAACAGGAAAAGTAGGGAAATCCCTGACAATCCACGATGTCAAAATCCTTTAGTTTGGCATTTGTCAATATGCATCCTGCAAAGTATAATGCCTCTTTAATTGAACGGGTATTGTTTTTGGTGTATAAATCCATGGCCTTTCCAACGCTATGGTATGTAAGACCTTTATATCTGATTGTTTTTTGGGAAGAAAATTCCTTTGTGTTCATCCAGTATCCTAAACAAAATATGTGTACGTCATGTCCTCTATTGGATAATCTGGTAGCGATTTCATATATTCTTCTTTCCGCTCCACCTGTCACCCATGGAAAAGCGGTATCATATATAAAGGCTATTTTCATAATTAATACTCTCCGGTTTTATAAAAAAAGATTAATTTAAGGTTGTTTGCCGAATTTTCGTGTCAGCATGTATTTGATGTGTCTCCATCCATCGTCGAAAGAACTTAGTTTGGCCTCTCCGCCACCTCTTCTTCTATATGAAATAGGCACTTCTTTGGTGTTTAAATTCTTTTCTGCAGCTTCAATAACCATTTCAATGGCATATTCCATTCCCGGTGCAGTCAGGTTCATCTTTTCATAGGCCTCTCTTGTAAATGCTCTCATACCACAATGGGTATCTGAATAGTCTGCATGGAAGAGTATGTTTAACATTTTGGTTAACATAGGGTTGCCTATGTACTGGTGAAGGGCAGGCATAGCTCCCTCTTCAATACTTCCCTTGAATCTGGAACCGATCACGAATTCGCAGCCGTCTTCAACAATGAAATTGATGAAATTCAGTGACTGTTCGAATGGGTATGTTCCATCAGCATCACCCATTATAAAGATGTCCCCGGTTGCTTCCTTAAAACCACGTTTATATGCATTTCCGTATCCGCGATTAGTTTCCAAAAATACAGTTGCACCAGCTTCACGTGCCTCTTGTTCTGTATTGTCTGTGGAATTGTTGTTAATAACAATAATTTCCACTTCGTATCCTGCTTCTTTAATCTCATCGGTAGGAATACTTTTAATAGTTTTTCCTACAATTCCTTCTTCATTTAGTGCCGGTATTACAAACGAAACCTTCATGTTTAACAAACCTTAACTTGATTTTTTTTTTAATCTAAATATATTTTTGTAATTATTTAAATAAATATTTCAGGTGATTAAGTTACTTATAATGTCGTCCAATTTTGTCATTGATGTTTTCCAGGAATAATTATTTTCAACAAATATCCTGGCTTCAGAGCCTATTTTTTCCCTTAGTTTTTCATCATGAATCAGTTTTAGGATATTGTCCTTAAACTCATCGGGAGTGTCTGCTAAGAGAAAATGAACCTGATTTTCACCATTTATTCCACTTATTCCACAGCTTGTGGAAATCACGGGCAGTTCCATACTCATTGCTTCAAGTATCTTGTTTTTTATGCCTGTTCCGGAAATCATGGGGGTGACGAAAATACTGCCTTTTGTCAAATACTTTCTCACATCATCAACAGAACCCGTAACAATTATGTTGGAATCATCTTTCAACGTGCTTATATAAGCTGAAGGATTTCTTCCAACCACATAGAACTTGACTGACTGCTCCTTTAAAACTTCGGGATAAATATTTTCCACAAAGTACTTGACGGCATCGTTGTTTGGTGGGGTGCTCATATCTCCCAAAAACACCAATCTGACCTCGCCCTCAGGGGATGAATTTCTGAAATAGAACGTATCAACACCATTTGGTATAACTTCCAGAGGAATGTGAATGTCCTTCTCCAGTATTTTCCTGTCCTTTTCATTCACCAGTATGCAGCAATCAAATGAATTGTATACTTTCTCGTAATTATGAATCTTAAGATAATTCAAGTACCAGTAAATTCTTGAAGCAAAGCTTTTGGACTTTTTATACATGTTATGGTTATAGTCACTCACTGCATCGAAGGCATAGACTATTTTTGGACCTCTTATCTTTTTGGCATAAAATGCCATGGGCATGTCAGTTATAACCACATCAATGTCCTCACAAGCCTTTTTGTTGATTAGTTTGCTCATGTTCTCATGATAATAATAGTTAAGGAAGCTTCTGGTGGATAGATTATCAATTGACATCATGTTTTTAACTGTGTACTTTAACTGGTCCTTTATATCAAGATATTCAGGAATTTTCATGCTTTGATATTCCTTAAGGTAATCTCTTAGTTCTTCAACAGGGTATTTTCCAGAATCGAATGATACCAGTGTAATCTCGTGTTTTCCTCCAAGTTCCTTGATAAGATGGTATATGGGAATTGTTGCACCAACAGTTTTTGAAGGAATATCATGACAAATCAGTAATATTCGGGACATAATCTACTTTCCTCCAATGGCTTCGTAGTAAATGCCAAGTATTTTCTCTGAAACACTTTTCCAGTCCAGATTTTCCCTGATGTACTTTTGGGCATTTGAAATTTGTTTTTTTCGCAGGTTCTCATCCTCCAGTGAACGAATCATCTCGTTTTTAAGTGATTCGACATCACCATATTCCACAATAGTTCCGGCATCCATTTTTTCCACCAGTTCTCCGGATTCCTTTGTCACGATTACGGGAGTGTTGGATAGAAGGGCTTCGAAAACTGTTATTGACACGCCACCCATGTATTTAACAGGATTTACAAATAATTCGGCATCATGATAAATGCTGATTTTATCCTCTTCCTTTACAAAGCCGGTGAATATCACTTTGTTTTCGAGATTGTTTGTTTTGATTATCCTGTCCAGTTCTTTCTTGTAATCTGTTATTTTTCCTGCAATGACAAGTTTGTAGTCGGAATATTTTGGAGGCAGTTGTGAAAATGCTTCAATTATGTAATTTATTCCTTTCAGTTCATCCATTCTGCCAAGATATAATATATACTTTGATTTTATGTTGTTTTTGTTCTTGAAACTGCCTTTTGGTGGTAGTTTTTCGAATTCATCAATATTCATCCCGTTATATATTACTCTGACGTCCTTAGCATTCATCAACTTATCATAATATGCTTCTTCCTGTGAAACGGCTATTGTCGTGGCGGCATTTTTCATGATGTTGTTTCCGTAAACTAAATCATAGGCATGTTTTATCAGGGATTTATTCACGTTTTTTGGTGTTGATGCGTGGGGTTGTAGGACATAGGGAATGTTGTATTTTTTAGCGTATTTTGTGATAATGTTGTTCTGGTAGGATCTTAGTTCATGCAGATGAATTATGTCATAGTTTTTAATGTTTTTATTTAACCATTCCTTCATTTTGGGTGAGTATATAAAGAGGGCCAGATTGAATTTGTATTCTATTGGAACCATTGTCAGGTTGTTTATGGTGTCCGTATCCTCTTTGTTGTAGTCAAAGGTTGTCGTTAGGATGGTTACGTTATGTCCCATTTCAGTAAACTGTTTTGTAAGGTTGTAACAAACGTTTACATCACCACCTCTGGTGAATGCAAAATAAGGAATTACCTGTAGAATATTCATATTATCACTTAAAAATAAAAAAAGTAAGGGATTGGATATTTATATGTCCTTCAGTAGAATATCCAGAACCAGATTCTCAAGTATGTTTTCAAATCTGATTGCAAGAGTGCTCCAATCATTATCTTTAACAAAGTTGTAACCGGCAAGACCGACCTTTTCAATTTCTCTTTTGTTCTTAAATTTCTCTTGAACAACATCCAATACTTCTTCTGGAGTATTGATGTATATTATTCCATTCTTTTCTCCAAATTCGGCAACCAAACCAGGAAGTCGTGTTGCTATAACGGGTTTTTGCATGGCCATGTATTCATATAGCTTTATTGGCACTATGTCCTGCATTATTATTTCATGTTTGTATGCAGGGAGAATACACACATCACTGGCACCAATAAGATCAGGCATTATTTTATACTTCTGTCTGCCTGTGAGAATCATCTGGTCTTCTAAATCATATCTTTTTTGAATAGCCTTCAATGTTTCGTAGGCATCACCATCACCCGTAATCAACAACTTAATGTTGGGATATCTTGCCTTGTTTTTACCTAATTCAACGGCTAATTCTTTCAGACCTGCAAAATCATATAAAAAGCCCATGAAAAACAATACAATGTCCTTGTTGTCTATTTTATAGTATCTTCTGATTTTAAAACCGCTATGTTTTTTGTAATTGAACTGTTTTAAATTAATTCCGGCATCAATAATGGATAATCTATGAGGATCTGCTCCTAACTCAACTGCTGTTTCACTTAGTCGACGGTTAATTGTTAGGACGTAAGAAGAATTTTTAATAGTTTTTTTCGTAATATTTTTTCCTAATCTTCTAAAGGCTTTTTCAGGGATTAATTGATGTAAAACATCAATAAAATAATAAACGAAAGGGATTTTTTCTTTTTTTGCTAATTTGGAAGCTATATGTGCATTAAGTATTCCAAATCCAACTATTATGTCCGGTTTGAATTCTTTCAGTTGTTTTTTTATCTCTTGCTTGTGATAATGTATCACTGAGAAATAATTGATTACTGGGATTCTTATTAATGGTGGCCTGATGACCGTCACATTATTGGTGTTGTAGACTTTTTTGTATTCCTTGAATACTTTACGTGGTGATTTGTACAAATCCTTTTCTTCGGAATTGTTTTTCCATTCAACATCGTAATCAATTACTCTGATTTTATGTCCTCTTAGACCTAATAATTCCATTAAATGATGTTGTTGATGAGGATTTCTTTTAATCCAATCCGACTCCTGCACAACGAGTATTTTCATTTCAATCACCATTTAAGTTATTATTTTATTTTTTTGATTTAAAATTTAAATTCTGCACTTTTCTGAATGTTGTCCCAGTTTTCAACAAACCAGTCATGTGTATTTTCCAGACCTTTTTCAAATTCAACTGTTGGTTTGTATTTTAAAATTCTTTTGGCCTTGTCAATGGATGATAACAGTTTGTTCTTAGCGTCCCAGTTTCTTCTTTCTTTAAACTCGATTCCAGCTTCATTACCGCATAATTCGTTTACCTTGTTGGCCATGTCTATTACCTGATGATCTTTACCTGAACCAAGGTTAATTGATTCTCCTATGGCATCATCTATGGCACCCATTTTGGTAAGACCCTGTATAATATCATTTACATACGTCCAATCTCTTGTTTCCGTTCCATTACCTGTAATAGGTAGTGCCTGACCATTCATTGCCCAGTACATGAAGTTTGGAATAACGTTTCTGTATTTTCCAGGTACTTCTCCAGGTCCAAATACATTGAAGAATCTTGCATTAACTATAGGTAAATCATAGAGGTTATGGAAATAGTTTGTGTACAGTTCTCCAAGCAATTTAGTTACCTGATATGGTGTATGTAAACTTATGCTGATGTCATGTTCTTCAAAAGGCATTTTGGAATCTAAACCGTAAACTCCACATCCACTGCTGGAATATACGAATCTTTTGACTCCGGTTAGTTGTGCGTATTCTAATACTTTTAAAATACCCAATCCGTTTACTTTCAAATCTTTTTCCGGTTTATCAACAGAATTCTGGTTTGCAAAGTGTGCAGCCAGATGGAACACGTAATCCGGTTTTTCCTTAAACACCCATTTTAAAACCTGATCGTCACATATGTCCCCTTGAATAAACTCTATGCAATCTGCTTTGGGAATGTTCCATTTGTATGCAGATGATAAATCATCCAAAATAATTATCTTTTTAGGATTAAATTCCGCTAGCTTTTTAGTTAAATTACTTCCTACACAACCTGCTCCACCAGTTACAAGTATGGTTTCTCCTTCATATGCACTTTCAATATCCACCGTAAAAACTCCTTACTTTCGCTTAAAAAAATTTATTAAAAACATCTTTTATTAATATTTATATATCTAATTTGTTTTATTTAAAGTTTAAATTCTTTATAATGGGACTTCTTAAAAGTATCCATAAAAAGATAATATTTTATTAGAGTATAACTTTCACATTATCATATACACAAATAACTGATGTTAAATTAATTATTGCTAAATGATTAATCAGAAAAAAATGAAAATAAAACATAATGTTGCTTTTTAAATAAAAAATAAGGAGGTTATTCTTTAATTATTAAAACATATTTATTATGGGAGGATAGGTATGCTTATGTTAACTGAAATTATCATTGATGTTCTTGAGAGTTTCTATCATGCTTTCAAAGGACTTGTCGATTTCTTTTTTGTTGTTGTCATACTGACTTTTTACAAAATCAACCGTGTTATGGTCCAGGGCTATGTGTGGAATGTGCATATATTCAGGACCGTAAATCAATGGCAGATATTCCTCAATGTCGTTTGGACAGCTAAATTCATATCCTTCAAAGCTTATTTTCTTTAGAGGAAATATGTAGTCGCTTTTATAAATTCTATTGTGTATATTGTTATGCAGTCCATCTATTGCATCGGATATCTGTGCTGTTTTTTCTTTGGTAAAATGCATTTTTGAGTTCTGTATCTTCAGGCCTTCATCAAATGTCCATGTTCCGTTGGCAATGTTTTCCCTGAATTCAACCTGTAGTTTTGTCTGTGTTTCATTTCTCTGTTCTGTCAATCCTTCATCTTCAATGTAGTCCTTTGGGAACACATCAAAGTGTACGTATGGTTTTTTAAATGCACACTGGAAAAAGAGTATGAATGTGCCCCCATTGAGAATATCCAGTACGTTACAATCTTCAGGGAAGTTTTCATGAGGTGTTGTGAGTTTTGAAACTATCAGGTTCTCCTTTAAAAAGTCATTTTTTTCAATTTCTTTGGGAAATATTTCCACAAATCTTTCATAGTCCTCTCTTAGCATGGATATGTCCATATCGTCATCCCATGGTACAAAACCTCCATGTCTTAGAGCACCAAGCAAGGTACCATAGTCAAGCCAGTATGTTATTTCGTGTTTTCGGCAAATGTTGTCAAAAAGTCTTAGCATCTCAAGAGATAACAGTTGTATTTGTCGCATTACTCCCGTAGCCTTAATGTCACAGCTGCTGAAAATAAGGTCCAGCATCTGATAATGTGATTCCAGTTCCCTTAGTTTGTTGTTGTTATTGAATCGTTGAACCAGTTCTATGACTTTCGGATGATTTTTAATGCTTTGTGGTAGCATGGCATATACTTTTGATAAAATAAAAACCATTGTATTTTTCTCCTGAAGAATTTTGTTATTTAACACTTTATCTTTTAAATTATAATAGTGTTGTTAATTTAGCATATTTGATTGAAGTATAATTTTTTTATGTCTTTTAAAATTTCTTTTAGTTATATTCCATTTTTTTAGATATGGATTATGTTTACCGTCTTATTTTAAGAAAAACATTTATATCTTATTAAAACATAGGAAATACTATGATGCCTATAAACAATTTCAATAATACCAAAATTAAGATTTTTTCTACAACTAAGGGGATTAAAATAGTAGATAGTCCAATTAAAATACAGATTTTAAACATTTTAGAAGGACAAATAAGTGAAGCAGATATTGTTAATGAAACTGGGAAATCCAAATCAACGATATCAGTACATTTAAAGAATCTTATTGAAGAAGGCATAATCAGTTTCAAATCCCATCCATTAGACAGAAGGAGTAAACTATTTTACATAGTGGCAGATTACATTGGAGAAATATATCCGGATAAAATCATATATCAATCCCCAAACATTGAATCTGAATTAAATAATCAGGAACAATTATACACAGAATTGTTTAGGCAATATAAATCAATTCTATTAGTTCATGGACTTCAATTGGAACCATTGGAAGTGGAAACAGGAAAAAATATAGGAAAACACATCTATCAGTCTTTTGAATATGACAAATTCAGCGAACTACTTGATTTAATCATAGAAAAATTTGATGAGTTGGAAATGGGTCATATTAAAATAAGCAGTGAAAAACCTTTAATAATAAAAAACAACAACTGTCATGAATGTAAAGATTTACAGTATAACATTCCATTATGTAATGTAACTAAAGGAATCTTAAAAGGAATATTTGAAGAGTATTATGGAAAAACAGTATCAGTTGAAGAGGTTGAATGTACCTCAAAATACGATGATTGCTGTACTTTCATAGTTGAAACAGCAGAAATCAATAATTCTTAAATTTCTTAACAAATCGTTGTATGGAAACAGGTACGAATGTAAACCAATCACCCATACAAGTACGAATTAATCCCCTTCTCAAATACTTTTTTTGTAGTTTTACTAATGTGGTGTAATATGATTCGCTCATGGACGCACCCTTGGATCTGTGTTCTAATATTGTCGGAATTATGTATGCTTCAAAGCCATGATCCTTTATGTCATAAACATAGTCAACAGCATACAAATGCCAGTTATCACAAATTTTTTCATTCAGCCTGTGCTGCATGAAAACGTCCCTTGGAATTATAAACAGACACTCATCCAATGTGCTGGCAATCTGTGCTTCCTCAATTTTAAAGGGAGAAACATCCACAGGGTCCAGACCCTGTTTAATGTTACTTCTTACAAGACTGTCAACTGTTTTTCCGGCAACGCCAACAATACCCACATTTTCCAGATCTTCAAGTTGTCTTGTCGTGTTTTTTATCCAATTTTCATCAGGAAGATAAATATCCTGGTGGGCAAAAACAAAATAATCTCCCTTAGCCTCTTTAGCTCCATGATTAAGTGCGGAAGCCGCACTTTTAAACTCGTTTTGTCGATTGTCTACAAGTATCAGTTCATGTTCTTCGCCCTGTTTTTCCAAACCCTTAATCAGGTTTTCATCAAGGATGTTTTTGTTGTTATAAACACATATTATGCTCATCATCGTAATCACAACTTAAGTTTATTAATAATTTTATTCGGTAACAGGTCTTTAAGAATGTTCAAATCATCTTCATCAAATGTTTTAATTAGCATTATGCTGATAAAGTACACAATCATTCCAAGCAGAACGCTTGTGAACAATTCCAGATTCAGTGCATATATCACAGCACCCATTATCACACTTGCCACGAACGGTTTGATAATTATCTCATGCAATGGAACCTTATATCCGTACTTGTGCATGATATACATGTAGAAAATCACCATACTCACTTCGTTTAAGACAGTAATCATGGCGGCTCCTATACCACTAAAGAGGTTGATCAGCACGTAATTTCCAATAGTACTAAACAACAGACATATAAATGTTGCCTTGATGGTTTCATGTTGTTTGTTTATTGAAGCAATACTTGTTCCAAGGATATAACTGAGGAATATTGCAGGCAATGCCCATATTATCAGTCTTAGTATTGGGATTGTATTAACGTATTCTGCCCCGTAAATGAAGAGAATGATCTTGTCAGAGAGTACTAATGTACCCATGGATATTGGCATACTGATTATTGTAAGGTATTTCAACGACTTTTTATATGAATATGACAACATGTCCTTACTATCCACATAAAACTTTGCGAATATAGGCAAAATTGCCGTTGAAAAGACCGTAGGAATAAATATAAGTGCCTGCATCAAATTGAATGCAGCAGTATACTCCCCAACAACGGCACTGGTTGTCAACATATTCAATAGGATGGTATTCATTTTAAAAGATATCAATGCAAATATACTGGTTATTGCCAGAGGATATGCATTGCTTATCAGATATTTCCAGAACTTAAAGTCAAACTGAAAATGGATCAATCCATAATTTCTTGTACACATTGCAAAGTTGTATATCAATACAAAAAGTGATGCAATCACATAAACCAGTGAAACAGCAATCACGGACTGTTTTGTGAATACACATATCAAAATACCCACAAAAAGGGTTACCGCATTGATTATCTCCGAAATTGACTGGTATTCCATCTGTTCATATGCCCTAAACAGGGAGGAAAAAATACCTCCAAAGGCATTGATAATTACGGATGAACCAATAAGATAAACAACATAGCGTGTAATGTCATCGAAAGTTCCCACGTTAACGAAAATTACCAAAGCAGCCATTGTGGCTATTGACAATATTAACTTGATACTTCCATGGTTACCCAGATATTTGGGGGTTTGGCTTTTGTCTCTTGCAACTTCACGAATGGTCAGCGTGGACAAACCAAGATCGGTACCTATGGCAAACAATCCTGATATTGCAGTAGCAAAGGAAATTATACCAAAATTCGTTGTTCCAAGATATCTTGCGGAGTATAACGTGTAAAAGAATGCCAACACATAACTAACCAGCTGTGATAAAAACAACACACTGGTATTTTTAACAAGAGTTCTAACTGTACTCATATTTTTCACTACAATCCTTTTTTTTAATATTCGGTTGAAAGTCCTGTAAATTTCTCTGCCATCACTTCCAGAACTTTTTCAACAACCTCGTCCATCTGCAATATCCTATATTCGGATAATCTTCCGATAAATGTTACGTTATCATATTCTTTGGTTAAACTTTTATATTTTTCATATATATTTCTGTTTTTCTCTATTCGTATAGGGTAAAATGGAACGTTTCCATCAGGTGAATTTTTATCATATTCAGTCGGATATTCAATCTGTATGGTTGTCTTATCCAGATATTCGTCATTCAAATATTTAAAATCTGTTATTCTTGTAAAATGATATTCATCCGGATAGTAGGTCACAACGTTGTCCTGAAAAGTCGGATTGTCAATCACTTCATTTATCATTACTGCGGATTTATAGGGCAGTTTTCCGAATTCATAATCAAAGAACTCATCAAGGGATCCTGTGAATATCAGATGGCCATTGAATTCTTCATCTTCATAGAACACTTTCCTGTTTTCATGGTCTATTTTAAGCACGTCATGATAATCAGTATTTAGCATGATCGTAATGTTCTGGTTGGATAACATGTTGCTGAACATGTTTGCATAGCCCTCTCTTGGAATTACCTGGTAAACTTCATCATATAATCTGCAATCGTATGATGTTCTGAATGGAAGAAATCTGTCAACAAATTCCCATATTTCATCTTCATCAACAGAATATACTTTTTTCAAGTGTTTTGCAAAAATTTCGTATATGTTGTTTCCCAATATCCGAATGTATTTGTCTTCTGAATTCATCAATTCCTGTATGGGGATTGTAGTGTTGATTTCATAGTTATCCAGCAGTGCACCTTTAATTTCCTCAGAATATTGGGGTAGAATCTTGTCTATGCTGATGAAGTTAAATGGAACAGGAATCAGCTGGTTGTCGTGTTTGAATAATAACTTGTGGCTATGTCTGTTCCACATGGTAAACAGAGACAGGTAGTTGTAGACGATGGTATTGTTTGTATGGAAAATGTGTGGTCCGTACTTATGGATGTTTGTACCGTTTTCGTTGACATAGTCATAACAATTGCCGCCGATGTGATCTTGTTTGTCGAGTATCAGCACTTTTTTGTTCATGACATTTGCAAGCTCCTCGGCTGCCGTTATTCCGGCAATTCCTGCTCCAACTATTATATAATCATACGTCATTTTCATCCCCCATTTTTTTCTTCAACATCAGGTAGTTTTCCTAAAATCTTTATTCCTTTTCTTTGTAAAAATACCAGCATGGCTACTGTAATGAACGTTTCGGTAATAGCAAATGATATGGCGATTCCTATTTCCTTTAAGACAGTTATGAGTATTACTCCAAGTACTATGTCAATGATTCCACCCATAAGCACTATTTTGGTAAAGTCCTTCTTGTAGTTGAATGTCAACATGGTCTGAATACCGAAGATATTGCTTAAAGATACCATGAATGGAATTATGGACAATATCCTCAGAACTGTGATTGAACTGGCATATTCCTGTCCGAACAATATGTTGATAATCGGTGGTGCAAAGATGAATACTCCTCCGGAGAATATTATTCCAAGTACAGCTGCCAGTTTGGTTAGTTTTCTTATCATGAGTATGTTGGAATTTTTGTCGTTACTGTTTACAGTTCTACTTATAAATGGATATAAAGCTTGTGATATAGGATTGAACAATCCGTTCACTGCATTTATAATTTTTTCCGCAATGCTGTAGTATCCAACCAGTGTATTGTTTGTCAGCAATCCCAGTAAAAATGTATTGGTTGTAGTGTACATGTTTATGGCTATGGTGGATAAGAAAACATGCCATCCTTCCTTCAAATGGTACTTGACACTTTCCATAGTGGGAATAGACAGGTCAATGTCAAACCTGGTTAACGAAATGTATATTCCCAGTATTCCCACAACAATGTAACCGAATGAGTTTATTATTGGAACCAACAGATAATCGGAGCTTTGGTGAATAAACACGAATATGAACACGGTAAAAATCACTTTTCCTATTATGTTGAGTATGCTCGTGTATTTCATGTATTCCATTCCCTGGAATAACCACGTTGGAAAGAGAACATAACCTATGACAATTCCAAAAGTCAGAAGATAAACATCAGCGTCAGCATTAAACTTGGGAACAAATGAAACTATGGCCCATAGGACTATGAAACTGATGACAGTCAGGATAATCTTGATAAGCATTACAGTATTGAATATTTCTGAAACTTTCTTTTTGTCCTCTCTGACTATTGCCAATTCGCGTGTTGCAGAAAGATTAAATCCGTAATCGGTCAGCATCTGAAAATATGTTATCAGTGATATTGCATATTGTGTCAGTCCAAACCTGTCCGGACCTAAAACATAGGTTAAATAGGGTAATGTAATCAACGGCAGTATATAACTGGCAAACTGCAGTCCTGTTAATGATGCTATGTTTTCAAGTATTTTTTTGTATTCTGCCCTGCTTAACAACTTTTTTATAATGGAAAACATATTCATCACTTAAAAAAATAATAAAAAAAGTTTGGATAATCAGCTATTCCTCATTAAATTTATTTTCATAAAATTTAATGGTTTCTTTAAGTTCATTATCAAAATCATGTTCGTTAACATATCCGAAATCTTTTTCAGCTTTGCTTATGTCGGCAACGGAGTTTTTAATATCTCCTTCACGTGCTGCTTCATATTGGGGATTGAAATCATATCCCATTATTTCACATATTTTTTTCAACAAGTCCCTGATGTTTATTGTACGTCCATGAGCAATGTTATAAACACCGGTAACATCGCTTTTAGCCACCTGGATATTGGCTTCGGCAATATTTTTCACGAAAACAAAATCTCTTGTCTGAGTTCCGTCACCATGGATAATTGGTTGTTCCCCTTTAAGAAGGGTTGTTATGAATTTTGGAATGACTCCACAATAAGCCGAATCGATGTTTTGTCTTGGTCCAAAGACATTGAAATATCTTAAACATGCAGTTGGCAGATTGTATGTTTGTGAAAATGTGTATGAATATAGTTCCATCGTTGCTTTACTAACTGCATACGGTGACAATGGCTGTAATGGTAATGATTCGTGATTTGGCAATACATCAGTTTCACCATAGACGGCAGCTGATGATGCACATATTACCTTTTTGATATCGTTTTCACAGGCTGCCTTAAATATGTTGAAAGATCCCTCAATATTTGTTTTGTTGGTTTCAACAGGTTTTTTCACACTTTCAGGTACGCTTACAAGAGCTGCTTCATGAAATACGTAATCATGGTCTTCAAAAATGCTTTTTAAATCCAGATTTGTAATGTCTCCACAAATCATTTCTATTCTATCGTAATCCAGGTTCTTAAGATTTGTCACATTTCCTGTTGACATGTTGTCTATAATCGTTACCTTGGATACACCATGATTTAGTAGTGATTCAGCAATGTGTGAACCAATAAATCCCGCTCCACCAGTTACTATACATTTCTTGTTCTTCATTTTATTCCTCAATAATCTAATAATGATATATGTACACTAAAATATTTTAATTTATGGATGCTTGTTGTTATACGACATTGTATCTTAAATACAATGTTCTATAAGGGTTGGTGTCGTTATTTTTGTATAATTCAAAATTGATTGTTTGATTTATTCCAATGTTGGTTGTTCTGTCCATATAATAGGGAAATTCTAAATTTTCTTTATCTTTCAACGATTTTTCTAATGTGTATATTGTTTTATTGTCCTTTTTGACTTTTATAGTGTAATTCGTATCCTGATGTTCCTGATTTGTAATTCCAATATTCAAAAGGGCAACAGAGTTGCGTGTAATGTTGATTGGAAAATCCGTGGTGTTATTGTTATGGTCCACCATGTAAAACTCTGTATAATCTTGGCCTGGATTGTGGAACACCACCAGATACACTACAAGTATGATTGAAATAATTAAAATAGCTAATAGTGCTCCTTTGACAATAGTATTTATTTTGGACATAATTCACCATGAACAATTTAATATATAATAATTTAATATGTCTCTTTTAATATACATAATTATAATAAAACTTTCTTAATGGAGTTTCTATTTATGAATGAAAAATTTTATGTAACTGATTGTGAAGGACCTTTATCAATCAACGATAATGCATACGAAATATCAGATTATTTTATTCCGGAAGGCGGGGAATTTTTCAGCATATTAAGTAATTATGACGATATGCTCGTTGAAAAAAACACAGAAGGATACCTTGCAGGAAGTACTTTGAAACTAATTTTACCATTTTTCAAGGCCTATGGTCTGACTGAAAAGGATTTGATTGAATTTTCAGAAGATAACATCAACATGGTGCACGGAGCTTATGACATGATAAAATATGTTCAGGACATAATGCCCTTTTACATAGTAAGCACAAGCTATAACCAATACATTAAGGCCTTATGTGATAAAACGGGTTTCATCTATGAAAACACTTATTCGACACAGTTGGATTTGGATAAATATGAATTGGATGGGGATGAACAGGAGCTTTTGCTTTCAATTAAGGACAGCATACTATTTGATTATGGATTCGACAACATTCATAAACAATTTTCACAGGTAATATCCAAAATGCGTATAAACGCATTGATAGATTCTGTTACACCTGTAGGGGGAATAGGTAAACGAGATGCCATACTTGACATAGTAAGCAAAAATGATTATGAACCGTCTAATTTAATGTATAGTGGAGACAGTATCACCGATTGTGAAGCATTGGAATATGCCAAAGAAAATGAAGGCATAAGTATTTCATTCAATGGTAATATTCATTCAATCGGCAGCGCTGCAATTTCAATAACATCCACAAACAACCTTATATTGGCATTGATTGCTCAAATATTTAAAGATAAGTCTACAGAAGGAGTTTATGACTTTATAAGTTTGTATAATGATAATCCTTTGGAATCAATTTTATCCTATTCAAAAGATGAAACGATGACTCAGGAATTGCTTTTAAGTAAAGCTTCCATAGATATAATTAATGAAGAAAATATTCAAGAATTAAATGAAAAAAGTAAAATTGTTCGAAATAAAGTAAGAGGACAAAAAATAGGGAATTTAGGATAGTGAAGATTATGAATTTTGAGATAGAAGATACTTACTGTGAAGCATTTACAGGAACATGTGTAAGAATGATTGTAACTGCAGAAGATGACAGAACCATAGAAAAAATAGCATATGATGCATGTGCAACACCGGGAACAGTTATAGGAAGAACAGAATCAGGGGTTGAAAAATTCTTGTCACCAGATGAAACTCCTGACAACAGACCTGGAGTAATAATACAGTTCTGGTACAATACCAAGGATCTCAATAAATTTGACAAGGAACTTTCATTCAGAATCAGACAGGACATTCTCGTAAAACCATTCGTTAAAATATTTGACGCATCAATAGATCCATTTGATTATATAGACACCACAGAACATGTGGGACATTGCGGTGATGGATACGAATGGACAGAAGAATTCGATGGAAGAACCATGATAAGGGTTCCGATTTGTGTGCCTGATTTTTATATTGAACAAAAACTTGGGTGCATGGAAGGAATCATGGGTGTGAACTTCTGGTATTACTGCAGTACCAAAGAAGCGGTTTTAGATGCAGGATACAAATCCCTTGAAGCATTGGCAGATGTAGAAGGAGTATGCACACCATTTGATATCTGTTCTGCAGGATCCAAGGTGGAAACAAACTATCCAGAAATAGGTCCAACAACCAACCATCCATACTGTCCGTCACTTAAGGAAAAACTGGGAGACGAATCCAAGGTTGAAGACGGAGTAAACTATATTCCGGAAATAGTGATAAATGCATTAACATTGGAAAATGCAGAAGAATCATTAAGAAAAGGAATTGAAGCATTAGAAGGTATTGATGGCGTAATAAAAGTATCTGCCGGAAACTATGGTGGAAACCTTGGTAAATACAAGTTATACCTTAAGGAAATTTTGGAATAAACAAATATTATTATTTTGGGGAATGAAATATGTCTTTGGATATAGTTGGATGGGGTGCACTAAACATAGACAGATTATGTCAAGTTCACAAATTCGCACCTACAGACGGCGAAACATTCATATATAATGAAACAAAAAGTTGTGGAGGTTCGGCATCAAACACCATTATTGGAACGGCCAAACTTGGACTGAACTCAGGATATGTTGGAAAAATAGGTCTGGACTCCAACGGACAAATGATGAAGGACTATTTGAAGGACAACAATGTCAATACCGATCATCTAATAGAGACTGAAGGTGAAACAGGAGAAGTAATAGGATTTGTTGATGATGAAGGCAACCGTAAATTGTACGTAACTCCAAAAATCAACGATAAAATCAGTAATGAGGATATAGACAGGGACTACATACTAAATTCAAAACTATTACATCTCACATCATTTGTAGGATTGGATGATAACGACCCATCAATAAAAACCCAATTTGAAATACTTGAAGAAATATCATCTAAAATCACAGTGTCTTTTGATCCGGGAATGTTGTATGTTAACAAGGGAAAGGATTTCATGGACAAACTGATTTCCTTAACCGATATTCTTCTCATCAATGAAACAGAACTGTTGATAACAACACAAGAGGAAAGTTTCGAGAAAGCCGTTGAAAAGGTTGCACCTAAGGTGGATATTCTGGTGGTAAAACGTTCAACCGAAGGTTCATTCATCAAAAAAGGTGACGAAGAATATAATGTGGGAATATTCAAGGTCGACACTGTAGATACTACGGGAGCCGGTGACGCATATAATGCAGGATTTCTCTATGGATACATAAAAGGATATTCACTCGAGGAATCAGGAATCATTGGAAGTTATATAGCGGCCATGTCAACTACAAAAACAGGGGCAACAGAAGCTATTCCAGATATTAATGACATCAGCATTGAAAACATAATCAGTCAACTCAAAAATCAGCAATAAATATTTATTTAATACATAATGATACTATTAATACATATATCAGAAAAAAGAATAATAATTACATAAAATTTTTCAACACAATTCCCCTCCCCTTATATATATGTCAGGATTATTGATAA
>DUHK01000025.1 GCA_013330915.1 Methanosphaera sp.
CATATTAGAGGATTTACCTATTTGCTCAAGTAATTTATTTACAGATGAAATTTCTGATGCGATTTTAGCATCCTTTGATAATGATTGAATAAGTCCATTTTTAAGAACTTCCTGAATACCTGCATGCCCCCCGGAACCAGTACTTTCCAATATTGATTTTTTAGCCAGATCAGGATGATTTTCTTCAAGATAATTATAGTAACCGTTCTTTGTAAAACCCGGACCAATTATGATAAGTTTATTTATTTTATCATATTGTCGGAGTGTCTTTGTAATGTCTTCATAGTAATTATTTATTTTTTCCTGACGATCTTTTGCTATGTTTCGCTTCCCTGAGATGTCACCAATAATTGGACCGATATAGTCTATACCGTATTGTTTGATGATTCCAAGGTCTGTGACATTATCCTCTATCGCAACAATTATTTCTGTTGGTCTTTTTGAAGAGTCAACAGCCTGCTGTAATCTGTCCAAAGACCATTTGTTCCATTGTTTTTGAATTTTGATGCTGGTGTTTATTTGAACGTTGATTGTATGATGTGAACCCAGGGGTATTAAGTCTTCGGGACCTGATTCTATTACACCCGTAAAACGCAGCATTCCAGTATATTTATGGAAGTTGATTTTTTCGACTCTGATGCCCAAGAAAAATGTTTTTTTGACTCCCCTGTCTGCCCTTGTTTTTCCGCTGTCATTGTCCTGGATACGTCTTGTAGTTAATGTGGATACGAAATCGTTTTCTTCGACAATATGTGATAAGTGCCATAAATCATCAATACTTTCTGGAATAACTTCTATTAATCCCTGTTTTTTATCCTGATTTTTTATTTGCATACTTTTTTCTATGATTTTTATTTGTTATATTAATTTTGTAAAATTAGACAATATATTACTAATTCCCAAAAATAGTAATACATTTATATATTGTATGTAATACATATTATTACAAAAAATTGGTGAAAATAAAAAAATTATGAATGAAGAACAGAAAAAATATTTGGTAAGAACAATAGAAGAATCTGGCGAATGGGAAAGAATAGAAACATCTGTTGACGGATTATTTGTCGTCAAACCACCAGAATACAATAACAGGCAAACAGTTTTTGTAGAAATAATTCCTTCAATTAACGGACAGGCCATTAAGAAAAAAGGCATTTATTTAAAATCAACAAAAGAATTAGAAGCCTGTTTAGATTTATTGAATAATCCAAAAACAAAAGAATTATTAGATGTAATAACTGAATATTATGGAAAAAGAGAAAGCCCTAAAATAGAAATATGATAAGTTAAATAGTTAATATATAGAATAAGAGGTAAAAAAAATGACTTGTGAAAATATTAAAAACGTGACGATAATCGGTGGTACCAGAGGTTTAGGTAAATGGATTGCCCAAGAACTTAGCAAAGAAAAATTCAATGTCACTATCACGAGTCGTAACAAAAGTAGTGGTGAAAAAGTAGCTAAAAAAATCAACACCTCGTACAGCAATGACAATATAGAAGCCATTGAAAAGGCCGACTTGATTATTTTCAGTGTTCCCATTGAGAATATGGTTGAAACCATAAAGGATGTGGCACCATATGCTCCGGAAAATTCATTATTAATGGACATAACCTCTGTGAAAAAAGACCCGGCACAGGCATTGATAAAATATTCTCCGGAAAATACGGAAATATTACCATGTCACCCAATGTTTGGTCCAAGAACATCATCCATTGAAGGACAGGTAATTATTTTAACTCCTATTAAAAACAGATCTAGAAAATCTTTCGACATCATTAAAAATTTCCTAGAAAAGAGAAATGTACACGTTGTAATTTCAACACCTGAAGAACATGATAAAATAATGAGTGTTGTACAGGGGATTACACATTTTTCATATATCAGCATTGCATCAACGATTAAAAAACTAAATATAAGTGCCAAAAAATCAAGGGAATTTGCAAGTCCGATTTATAGTTTGATGCTGGATATGATTAGTCGTATTGTTTCACAAAATCCTTATTTGTATTATTCTATTCAAAAATCAAATGATGAAACTGCAATTTCAAGAAGAACCCTGATTGAAGAGAGCATTTACCTTTCAAATCTTATTGAAAATGGTGAGGAAGAGCTTTTTGTAGAAAATATGAGTGATTCTGCAAAACACTTGGACGAATTCGAGGAAGCCTTGGGTAGATCAGACAAGGCAATCAATAGTCTAACCAATGATTTGAATGTTATCAAGGAATCTTTAGGCAAGGAAATTGGTGTGGAACATCAATATTCAAAGAATATACATGTAGGTGTTGTAGAAAGTGTTACTGCTGATAATGTTACGTTAGTCAATAATAAAAATCAGAGAATAACACTAAAGATTTCCAATGTCAACAAGTTATCAGATGAAGAACTTTTTAATTGGAAAAAGAAGAATTTATTACTTTGTGAATTTGATGTATCTGTAATCTTTCCAGATCGGTGTAACAAAAACATATTACTGAATACTTTCAGAAACATCAAACCTGTCATTACTGTTGAACTGGTTGATGTTTATACTGGTGAGCCAATTGAAGAAGGATTCATGAGTTTAACATTCCATTATTCTACATTTAACAAGAACGATAAAAATTATGTAGAGAATTATCTTCGGGGAATTGGTGGAATAATCAGATAATTTTAATTATTTTCTTATTAGATATAATACAAACTTTTTTTATTTTTTTTATAAGAAACCGAAAAGTATATATACTATGATTATGATAATTATAATTACAAAAAGTAACTAAAATAAATTTTTTTATGGATTATTTTAGTAACCTTTATATACTAAATAAAATATAATTATTATTACAAAAAGTAAATAAAAAAAAATTAATCTAATCAAATTATTATTAAAC
>DUHK01000136.1 GCA_013330915.1 Methanosphaera sp.
TCAACCACAGGATTATCAACCACAAGACAATACAAATTATCCAAACCAACAACAAATACCTCAACAGCAACAGGAAGGAGGATTTAAAATATCCGATGTCCTTGGCAAAACCATGGAAACCATTGACACGACCAAAACAACAAAAAGAGGCAGAACACAGGGTGCTGCAGGAAAATCAGAAATCGAGAAAATAGCATCCAGTGCAGTAAATACTGTAGTAAGAGAAGCTTCAAGACAAATCATCAGAGGTATATTCGGTCAAATTAAACTAAAATAATTCTGTATATTTTGTTGATTTTCCTTTAGACTTTTCAACAGGATATTTTTTCTCATTTTTTTCCATTTTTTTCAGCATAATCTCCTTAACATCAACATCCATGGTTATAGCCATAAGATAGGAGTAAATAAGAACATCTGCCAATTCCTCTTCAACATGTTTGATGTCACAATCGTTGTTCCATTGAAAATTTTCCAACAATTCTGCAGATTCTATTGATATTGACTTTGCTAAGTTCTCTAACGTTTGAAATTGTTTCCAATCCCTTTCATCCCTGAATTTGATAAGTTTTTCAATTACTTCCTCCATGTTATCACCAATCCTTTATCATTTTTATTAAATCGTTACAATACCAAATTTTAATATTTGTTATTTACATATCTTAATATAAGAATTTTTTTAATGATAATATCTATCAATTTTTATATATTTTAATTATTTTATTTACAGGGATTATATGGAAGAACGTTCTAAATTAGACTTTAATGATGTATTCAACACTTTACAGCAAAACCTTTTAGATATGGGTTTAAGAAATAATTTACTAAATTTTAAAGAGGTTGCTAGAACTATTCCTATTGTCGATGTAGATCTCATGGATTTATATGATTCACTTGTCAAAAACAAGAAAAAACTTTCTTTTTTACCTAAATCATCATCTAAGGATTCTGAAGATGAATTATGGTCAATACCGGTTGAATCCGATGGACAAGAGGAATTACAATTACAGACTACATTAACAGAAAAAGAACTTCAAAAAAGATTGTTTTCCTTATTCCAATATTACAGAACAAGCGTGCAGGATCTTGGTTATAACAATCTGTTTTTAGCATTAGGTTTTGTTGAATGGAAACAACAGAAGGACAATTCAACACACAAGGCACCATTAGTGCTTGTTCCTGTAGAATTATCAAGACGTTCAGTAGGATCCCCGTTTAAAGTTCATTGGACTGGGGAAGATCTCTCTTTAAATTTATCATTAAAACATAAGCTTCAGGATCAGGGAATAGTATTACCGGAACAAAATGCCATAGATTCAGAAAATGATCTTGTTGAGTATATTGAAAAGGTCAAAAAGGCTATTGGATTTAAGAATGGATGGAATGTTCTCAGTCAGGTTTACATAAGCACATTCAGTTTCAAGAAATTTGTCATGTACAAGGATTTATCAATAGAAAACTGGGATCATATAGAAAAAAGTGAAATAGGCAGATTATTCGGTTTAAGTGAAGTGGATAACTTTGATTCATTTGACATAAAAAGCATAGATGACAACATAAATCCTGTGGAAACATATAATGTTGTTGATGCAGATTCTTCTCAAATAGCAGTAATAGAAGATGCAAAGAAGGGTCACAGTCTTGTTGTAGAAGGACCTCCCGGAACAGGTAAATCTCAGACTATCGTTAATTTAATATCTGAATTGCTGGCCAATGAGAAAAAGATACTCTTTGTCAGTGAGAAGATGGCCGCTCTGGAAGTTGTTAAAAAAAGAATGGATAGTGTAGGTTTGGGAAGTTACTGTTTGGAATTACACAGCAACAAAACACGAAAAAGATCATTCCTTGACGATTTGAACAGGTCTCTACTAAAGGAAAAGGTTGAAGTCGAGGATATTGAGGATTATGAAAAGCTTCAGCAATCAATCACTAACCTCAACGAGTACAGACAACTCATACGTACTAAATATGGTGATACAAACCTTTCAATCTATGATTTAATAGGAATGTATGAATATAAGTATCAGGAACTGGAAAAGATTGGTCAAAGGGTATATAAATTCAATTTACCAAGTCTTAAAAATATCACTCCACAAAAACGCACACAACTAATTTCAAACATAGATGAAATTGCAGAAATATACAAATTAATTCATCCTATTAAAGACAATCCATGGAACTATACTAATATCGATTATATTTCACCAGACGATATAGATAACATCAATTTCAAATCATCTGAAATAGACAGTCACATGGAACACATTCAACAGGACATAGAAGAGTTCAGTCAGAAAACCAATCTGCAAAAGCCTACAAAATACGGTGAAATCAAGAAATACATCCAACAGGCAAGATTATCTCTATCAGATCGGGATTATTCCTCCGAAGATGGAAAACTGAAGAAAATAGTTGATTCAGTACAGGAATATCAAAACAGTTTCAACAATAACATAAATATTGATAAAATCGATGATATCGAATCAATTAAGGAACAATTGGATGGATTGTTGTTACAGGTAAATAGTGTTGAAATATCCTATGATATAATGTTCCATCATGAGGTACCATTATTGCTTACAAGAATTAGGGAAGCATACAAGTCAAAAGAAGAATCACCAGTCAAAAGAGCCTTAAATGATCCTGATTTGGTACAAAAATTTTATCAGTTCAAGGCAAACAAGGACTCATTCACAAAATTCATGAACAAGGATTATAAAAAAGCTAAAAATGAACTTAAAAGCTATTATTCCCATGACGTAGACGACGACACGATAACACAAGACTTTGATAACCTTTTAAAATGGAATGATGATATAAATTCAGTGATTAACACTGTATTGCCATATTCCAAATCCAGTAATTTAACTGCCGAACAGATAATTTATGAATTGGAAAGATTAACAATCCTCTTTGAAAAGGTAAACGAAATCAACTCCAAAATCTCAAAAATATTCAAAAAGGAATACTTTAAAACACTCAATGATCTGGAATATCATGTCAATTCATTACACAGACAAAAGGAATTAAAAAACTTCATTGATGAAAACGAGTCACTGGCAAGGAAATATTTCAAATCATGGAATAATGTTGAAACAGATTTCACACAACTGGTAAATGAATATGAAGGAATATCCAAGTTTGTTCAGGATGATAATTCCAATAAAGTAATCATTGACCAATTCAGTAAGGATGAACTTGAAGATATAATAAATGATTTGGAAATAAAGGCTGATGAAATATCTGAAGATTACAATTACCTCAATTCATTGTTACATTTTAAAAACAAGCTCAACCAAAATAACATTAACTCCATAAGATTGGAAGATTTCAACAGCATAATCCAGAGCATCACAGAAAATATACGTTCATTAAGTGACTGGAGTCAATTCAATACATATTGTTCCCAGTTTAAAAATGACTATACCAAAGACATTATTAAACTAATCAAAGACGATAAAATCAAGGCAGAAGCGATAGTTCCACTATTTGAATTCAACTTTGCAAACAACATATTAATTGAAGTCTTTAAAAAGCATGAAATATTGAAGAACTTCAACTCCAACATTTATGAAAAAAATATTCAATTGTTCCAGGAGCTGGATGTTGAAACAATTAATCTAAATCAGTATAGGGTAAAGGAAATCCTGGACAATAAAAGACCTGATTTATCAATAAGCATTGCTCCAACATCACAATTAGGTATTCT
>DUHK01000137.1 GCA_013330915.1 Methanosphaera sp.
GAATTTATTCCAGATACAAATTCCACATCGATTCCTTCTTTAAGAAGAGCTAATTCTTCCTCTCCTCCACGTCCAAAGATGAATGGATCTCCACCTTTAAGTCTCACAACGTTTTCGTGTTTTTTTCCTTGTTCAATTAAAATTTGGTTGATTTCTGGCTGTTTTCTGTAATGTTCTCCAGCCCTTTTTCCAACATAAATTCTTTCTGCATCCTCTGGAGCATAATCCAGTAACACATCGTTTGCAAGACTGTCATATAAAACTACATCAGCTTTTTTTAATATTTTTACCGCTTTAACTGTTATTAAATCAGGATCTCCAGGTCCTGCTCCTATCATATATACTGTCATTTATATCATCCTTTTTTTAGTTTTTTTATTTAATATATTATATTTGTTATATTGATTTTTTAATCGAGTCAATAATAATTATTAAAGTTAATTAATATGCTTTTTTTGAAAAAAAGATTAAAAATAGATTGAAAATTAATCTAAGAAACTTTCAAAGAATTTTAAACCATCTTTAGAACGTAATAAATCCTCAACTGCTCTTTCAGGATGTGGCATTACTGCAACTACATTACCTTCCTTGTTACATACTCCTGTAATTGCATCCAACGAACCGTTTGGATTTCCATCATCAAAAGTTAATACAATCTGATCGTCATCATATAACTCTTCTAAATTATCAGTATAATATCTTCCTTCCTTATGGGCAATAGGTAAATCTATGATGTCACCTTTTTTGTATAATTTAGTAAATGGAGTTCTTGTTGTTTTAACTTCAAGTTTTTTACTTTTACAAATAAATTTTGCATTTTCGTTCTCGATAAATACACCAGGGACCAAATCTATTTCTCCGAGAATTTGAGCACCATTACATATTCCCAGAACAGGATTATTTTCCTTAGCGAATTCTTTTATTGCAGATATGATTGGAGTAATACCAGCAATTGAACCAGCCCTTAAATAATCTCCGTATGAAAAACCACCAGGAATAATTACTACATCCATTTTGGATAAATCACTTTCGTTCCAGTAAATATAATTAGATTTAGCACCAACCAGGTTAACTGCATATTCAATATCCCTATCACAGTTTGTACCGGGGAACCTAATAATACCTACATTAACATCAGACACATCTGTCAATCTTATTCCTCACATACATTTATTTCATAATCATGAATAACAGGATTACATAATAATTTCTGACACATTTCGTCAGCCTGTGCAAGAGCATCCTCTTTAGAATCTGCTTTTAAAGTAAATTGAATAATATTAATAGTTTTTGTATTATTTACTTCAAAATTAAGTAAAGATAAAGCTTTTTCTATTGTTGATGCTTCCGGATTTAACATTCCTTTTTTTAAACTGGTTTTTACTTCAACATTATAATTCATAATAACGCCTTCCTACTTACTAATTATATTTGTTCAACGTTCCATTTTTCTTTTTCATCATCAGACAATACCAAATTGACTACTTTAAGATAAGCATCTACAACTCCTTCTTCACCTTTTCTGTAAATATCCTTATCAAAGTTTTCATAAGTTTCTGAATCCCATAATCTTGTAGTGTCTGGACTTATTTCATCACCTAAGATTATGTTTCCATCACAATCTTTACCAAATTCCAGTTTGAAATCCACTAAGATAATTCCACGTTCAATTAAATAATCTGATAAAATCTTGTTAATTTTCAAGGTTATTTCACGGATTTCATCAAGTTCTTCTTGAGTGGCTATTCCTAATGCCTTAATGATACTGTCATTTAACATCGGATCATGATATTCATCATTTTTATAGTCAAATTGTATTATTGGAGGGTCTAATTTTTGATTTTCTTCAAAGGGATATTTTCTTAATAAACTTCCCGTTGCAATATTTCTACAAATTACTTCTAAAGGAATCATTTCCAGGGATTTGGTTCTCATTTCATCAGTAGACAACAATTCAATGAATTGTGTTGCCACACCATTATCTTCTAAAACTTTAAACAATTTTGCAGAGATTAAAACGTTACAATAACCCTTTTTACTGAGAGTATCTTTTTTAGCTCCATCTCCTGCAGTAATGTCATCCCTAAATTTAATGATAACTTCATTTTCATTTTCAGATTTGTAAATATCTTTAGCTTTACCTGCATAAAGTAATTCTCTATTAACGTCACTCATATTAAATTCCACAAAAAATTTTTGAAAGATATAATTAAAAAGTAATATTGATATCTTTTTTAGTTAATATTATCTTTGTAAATCATAAGTATTATAATATATGAATTAAATAATATATAACAATACTATAAAAGAAAAGAATCTAAAAATATTGATTAGGTGATTATATAATGTGTGGAATTGTTGGATGTATATTAAATAAGGAAGTAGCACCTACCATAATTGATTCTATTAAAAAATTAGAATATAGAGGCTACGATTCCGTGGGGATTGCTACCGTAACAGACAAGATAAACGTTAAAAAAGGTAGTGGAAAAATAAAAGAAGTAGATGAAAAGATACATCTTAAAGAAATTGATGGAAATGTAGGAATTGCACATGTAAGATGGGCAACACACGGAAACCCTACAAAGGAAAATGCTCACCCACATTGTAGCTGTGACAATAAAATTAGTGTTGTACACAATGGAATTATAGAAAACTACAAAGAGTTACGTATGGAACTTCAACAAGAAGGACATGTATTCAAATCAGAAACAGATACTGAAATAATACCACACCTAATAGAAAGATATATGAATGAAGGCAATGACCTGCTTAAATCCACACAACTTGCAATAAATAAACTATCAGGTTCATATGCACTAGCAGTAATAAGTACCGAAGAACCGGATAAAATCATTGGAGCAAGAAAAGAAAGCCCATTAATAGTTGGTGTTTCAGAAGAAGGAAATTTCTTAGCATCAGATGTTCCTGCAATTTTAAACGAAACCAGACACGTCATATACCTAGAAGACAATGAAATAATCCAATTGGAAAAGGATAAAGTAACCATTATGGATAAAAACCTGAATGAAATCCAAAAAGAAATAGTTGAAATTGACTGGGATCCTGAAATGGCTGAAAAAGGAGGATACGACCATTTCATGCTCAAAGAAATATTTGAAGAACCACAAGTAATTAGAGACACTTTATCAGAATCTCCAAAAATCAAGGAAATTGTGAGCAAGTTTAAAAATTTCAATAGAATATGCTTTGTAGCCTGTGGAACCAGTTACCACGCATCATTAATTGGAGAATACCTGATTGAAACACAGTTACACATACCAACAGAAGTAATATTGGCAAGTGAATTCGAATACTTCCAAAACACACTTGATGACCACACACTGGTAATATTCATAACACAATCCGGAGAAACTGCTGATACCATCAACGCACTAAAAGTTGCCAAAAAAGTATCAGAAACTCTTGCAATAGTAAATGTTGTGGGCAGTTCAATTACAAGAGAAGCACACCATGTAATATTTACCCGAGCAGGTCCAGAAATAGGTGTTGCAGCAACAAAA
>DUHK01000020.1 GCA_013330915.1 Methanosphaera sp.
TCCAACATGCATATTAATACTAAAGAAAAACCGGAAAAAAGATGAAGGAATACTATTTATTGATGCTTCCAAAGAATTTGATAACACATACCAGTTAAATAAACTTAGAAAAGAGGATATTGAAAAAATTATTGACACTTACAAATATAAAAAAGAAATAAACCGATATTCCCACTATGCTGACATAAAAGAAATTAAGGAAAATGATTTTAACTTAAATATTAAACGATATGTAAATACTTATGAAGAAAAAGAAAAAATAGACATTCAAGAAACAATTAAGGAAATAAAACAAATCAAAAAGAATATCCATGAATTAAACTTAAAAGAAGAAAAATTATTAAACAAATTAAACATTGATTTCAAATAGAAGACTTTTTAATAATACAAAGAATTAATACTCATTACCTCCACTTTTTTTAAGACCCTTTTTTTTAATTTTTAAAAAAAAATTTAAAGAATAATATCTAAAGATTTAATTATGAAATATGGTGTAACTTGGTGGGGAAATAGTTGGATGAATGCCTTAAAAGGTGTTGATTTTACAAACAGGATTCCACGTGGAAAAACATATGCTAATTCGGGAAAAGTATATGATATAAAATTCGAGGATAATTATGCTAGTTCCAAGGTCTCAGGAAAATACAATAATTATTATGATACTAGCGTTTTATTCAGAACATTTACCGAAAGTGAAAAACAGCAGATATTGAAAATCATTAATTCATCAGAATCAATTTTATCTTCTTTACTTAATCATGAACTTCCTGTTGAATTATATGATGAATTAACAAAAGAAAACATTCAGGTTTTTCCAAATAGTGCTAAAGATCTCACTCCTTTCTGTAATTGTCCAGATTATGCCCACATATGTAAACACGTAGCTGCATTAATCCATGTCATCACCCATGAAGTAGATAAAGATCCATTTAACATATTTAAACTACAGGGATGTGACCTGTTAGAATTATTGGATTATAATTCAACAAGCAGCAATATTAAAAACATTGAAGACTTATTTAGCCATGAACATCCAAGATACAACGATGAAAACATATCATTGGATTTTACTAAAATACCAGACCTTATAGAGTTAATATTTACTCTTTTAAATGAAAAACCATTATTTTATGAAAAAGATTTTAAAAGCATACTGAAAAACATTTACAATTCCATGGGCCGTTTCACTAAAAAAAATATAGATGAATATACACGCGGATTGAATAATAGTTATAATCCTTACATCCACTTTAAAAAGGAAAAAATACCACCATTTAAGGCAGATGAGGATGAATTCGAGGAATGGCTTGAACATATCTTTATTGAAAGATGGAATAAGCCAAATCAATGGAACGACTTCACCATAAACTTAAATGATGAATATAAAATTGATAATATAGAAACAAACACTCAAACATTTAATAAGAAAAACATTGAAAAGTACCTGTTCGCATTTATGACCGAAATAGGTGAAAGTAACATATCAAAGTTCAATCAGAACATAAATGTATTATATGATGTATACCAGTTTACACTGGAATTAATTAAAAAACATGCACTTATCCCTGAATTTTTTGAAAACAAGGGTACATACTATATCAGATGGATTCCTGCAGTTTTTAACAACAACATCATGGAAATAATAGACAATTTATCCGTATTATGTCCTGAAGATTTGATAACATTCAATAATGAGAAATTATCTCAAAAAGATCAGATAATCACTGCTGTCAGTTTGATTGTGAACGGATTTTTAGAATATTATCTGTTATATGGAGCAACAAAAACATTTAAACGAACTTATGATAATTCCATAGTAAAACTCTTCTTCTTTGAAGGTCAAAAATTCGATAAAATCAAAGAAAACAACTATGAAAACCTGGTTAATCAATGGTTATCAAAATTCATATTGAATTCCAGAGACTATGAACTGTTTCTGGTTATCGATGAAGAATATGCAATATTTAATGTGAGTGTACAGGTAAGAGTTAATGATGGCCAGATACAACCTGTGCATGATGTTATCAACAATACGCAGGACAATGATTTGAAAGTGCAGTTAATCAGTGACACCTACCTCATTAATGAAATATTCCCTGAGTTACATAAATCCATTGATATTAATGAAAATCTAGAGTTTAATATAGATGATTTTTCAAAGTTCTTCATGAATACGTTACCTCTGTTTGAAATTGTTGGTATAAACCTGATTCTTCCGAAAAATCTTCAAAGAGCATTTAAACCAAAACTTGTGTTGGATATAGGAGGTACTAAAAATGAAAAGGGATATCTTACATTTAAGGACATTACTAAATTCAACTGGAAAATTGCTATAGGAGACAAAAAATACGATGTTAACGAATTTAAAAAGTTATCCGTAACATCAAGGGGTCTTGTAAAATTAGCAAACGATTACGTTATCCTGGATGAGGACGATACCAAATCCCTCATTAAACAAATCGACAAACTGCCTGAAAAACTTAACAGACATGAACTATTGAAAGCCACATTAAGTGGAGAAGTAAATGGTGCAGAAGTGAACGTGGATAACGAACTTATGGAAATGATAACAAAAATCAAAGAAAAAGATGAGATAAAGGTTCCTAAAGAGCTTAATGCCAATTTAAGAAAATATCAGGTAACCGGTTATTCCTGGCTGGTACAAAACATTAAAACAGGTTTTGGATCAATTCTTGCTGATGATATGGGACTGGGAAAAACCCTGCAGGTACTGACAACCATACTGTACCTTAAAAATGAGGGTTTGATTAAAAAAAGCAAGGTGCTTATAATTGCCCCTACCAGTTTACTTACCAACTGGCAGGAGGAGATTAAAAAGTTTACTCCAACATTAACATCATATATTTATCACGGCCAGAACCGAGTATTCCCTGAAGATGAATATGACATTTATTTAACATCATATGGTGTTATTAGACGTGATGAGGAAATATTTGAAAATAAAAGATGGTTTTTATGTGTTGTGGATGAAGCTCAAAACATTAAAAATCCAACAACAAAACAAAGCAGGGCAATTAAATCCATCAAGGCAAAACATAAAATTGCATTAAGCGGTACACCTGTTGAAAACAGATTATCCGAATACTGGAGTATATTTGACTTTATCAATAAGGGTTATCTAACAAGTTTAAAGAAATTCAGAAGAAATTATATTATACCTATTGAAAAGGAAAGAAGCAGTGATGTTTTAAATAACTTTAAACTAATAACAGAACCGTTCATCCTCAGAAGATTGAAAAGTGATAAAAGTGTAATAAAAGACCTGCCGGATAAAAATACCAATGACATTTACTGTAATTTAACCACAAAGCAAAGTGCACTATATCAGGAAGTATTGAACTCTGCAATAGATGAGGTTGAAGCACATGAAGGAATGAAAAGAAAAGGTTTGGTTTTGAAGCTTATTAACTCATTAAAACAAATTTGTAACCATCCGGCACACTTTACAAAGTCTTCAAAGGCCAACATAAGTGATTCTGGAAAGATGGAAGTTCTGATGAACATGGTGGAAAACATTCTTGAATCCGATGAGAAAGTATTAATATTCACCCAGTACGTTCAAATGGGAGATATCATGAAAAAACTTATTGAAGATAAATTCAATACAGAAGTTCTGTTCCTGCATGGTTCACTTTCCCGTATGAAACGTGATGAACTGATTAACAAGTTCCAGAACAATTCACAGAACAAAATATTCATCTTATCACTTAAAGCTGGAGGAACAGGTTTGAATCTTACTGCTGC
>DUHK01000158.1 GCA_013330915.1 Methanosphaera sp.
TTAAATAATGTGATCATAATATTTTTTTTAATATTTTCTAAGGTGGCTCTTTTTGTATCAGGGATGCTTTTAAATCAAATCTCTAAAATTTAATACTCATTTTTCCTTATGTATTAAATTATTACATGAAATATTAAAAATCGTTCACATATTTATAAAAATAGTTAAACATTGTATAAAAAATTATAATTATTCTATGGGAGGTTATGGAAAGAAAAAAATGAAGTGAAATTAGTTAAAATGTTTTAAAACAATTTCTACATCATCAGGTTGAATGGTTTTTCTGCCTGCGTGTTTTGCAACATCGATAACAGCTGCTGCTAATTTTGCAGTGTATGCTTCTACTGCTTCAACAATTTTTTCTTCTGCGTCTTTACTAATTCTTTCTGCACCTGCGTTTTTAACAATTCTTGTTACTGGTGCTTTTGGTATTTCTGTCATCTTTTATCATCTCCTTATTTTATTATATTAGTTATAGGAGTATTTAAGTATTTTTATAAAAATGTAAAAAATTTAAAAAAAATAGAGATTAAATGAAATTTGTATAAAATTTCAATTCATTCTTTCTTGATTTGGAGGTTAAAAATATTTTAAAATTCAAGCTCTGAAATTCTTTCCATAGCTTCAACAGTTTTCTCATAAGTGTTAAAAGCAGTTAATCTGATATATCCTTCACCACTAGGTCCAAATCCTGCACCAGGTGTACTTACAACATGAGCCTGATCTAATAAAATATCAAAGAAGGTCCAGGAATCAATGTCCTTAGGTGTTTTAAACCAAATGTAAGGTGAATCGATTCCACCATAAACATCCAATCCTATTTTTTCTAAACTTTCCCTGATAACTTTAGCATTTGCCATGTAGTAATCTAAGTTTTCCTGAATTTCTTTTCTACCTTCAGGAGTATAAATTGCTTGAGCAGCTCTTTGAACAGGATATGAAACACCATTGAATTTTGTTGACTGTCTTCTGTTCCATAGTGGGTTTAACTGTACGGATTCATTGGCTTCATTTTTGACATATACTTCTTCTGGTACTACACAGTAACCACATCTTGTACCTGTAAATCCTGCTATTTTTGAATAACTTCTAAATTCAACTGCAACTTCTTTAGCTCCTTCAATTTCATAAATAGAATGAGGAACATTATCTGTGGATATAAATGCTTCGTATGCTGCATCAAATAATATTAAAGCATCATTTTCTTTTGCATAATCCACCCATACTTTAAGTTGGTCCTTGGTTAATGTTGTTCCGGTAGGGTTGTTAGGGTAACATAAGTATATTATGTCAACATCCTCTTCGGGAAGGGCAGGAACAAAGTTGTTTTCTGCGGTACATGGTAAGTATACGATTTTTTCATAGAATCCATCATCACATGCTTTACCACTACGGCCGGCCATAACATTACTGTCCACATACACAGGATATACAGGATCTGTCACTGCAATAATATTGTCCTGTGAGAACAATTCCTGGAAATTACCTGTATCACATTTTGCACCGTCGCTTATGAAAACTTCGGAATTTTTAAGTTCAATTCCTAAAGGTTCGAAATCGTTTTTGATAACATCTTCAATCAAAAAGTCATAACCTTGTTCAGGACCGTAGCCTCTGAATGTTTCAGAATCTCCCATTTCATCTACTGCATCATGGAATGCTTTTATAACACTTTTTGTTAAAGGTCTTGTAACATCTCCAATTCCCATCTTGATTAAATCTGCATCAGGATTTTCTTCCTGATATTTTTCCACACGTCTTGCTATTTCTACAAATAAGTAATTGTTTTGTATATTTCCATAATTTTCATTTACATTTACTGCCATTTTTTCACTTCCATTAATTATGTGTATAATAGAATGTAATTCCATCCTTTGTAATATTATCTACTCTTGCAAATCCAAATCTTTCAAGTTGCACCATATCATTTACCTGAACCTCTTTGGCTGCAGGTTCAATGTATCCGTTTACTATTGAATTATCAGGCATAACTACATTTGCCTTGACGGAACCGTCAACTGGTGCCCATTGAATGATTGATGCATGTTTGTTTTGTGCATCTTCTAATGATTCACTGTCATAAGTACATGAATCTTCAGTAACGTTTACATTTATTAAATCCATTAGTCGTAATGGTTTATTGTTTTTTAGAGCTTTTTCATAGTCATCTTTTGGAATGTATGCTGAACCATTAAATGTCAGGGTTCTAAATCCTTTTTCAGGTTCGTTGTAATGTAATTCACGTTCCAAACTCAACTCTTTTTTGTCTTCAGGTAAATTGTCCACATCAACTTTTACAGCTTCCGGAATGAAGAAGTACCTGTTGGTTTCCTCTTCCATTATGTTACGATTAAGACCATAAATCTTTTTCCAACTGATGGTAGCATCGGCCTGTTTGGTACCGATTTCTTCAATAAGTTCGTACAATACTTCTTTTTTGATTCCACGTCTTGCGATAGCCTTTATTGTTCCAAGTCTAGGATCATCCCATCCTGTGTAAATACCGTTTTCTATTCCTTCACGGGCTTTTGAAGTACTTAATTGAACATCGTCCATTTTCAATCTACCATAATGGATGAATTCAGGTATTTCCCAGTCAAAATGTTTGTAGAGGTATGATTGTTTTTCACTGTTTGCAAGATGATCTTTTCCACGTAAAACATGGGTAATGCCCATCAAATGATCATCTACAGTTACAGAAAAGTTCATCATTGGATAAATTCTGTATTTGTTACCAATTCTAGGATGTTCCTGAGTAACAATTCTCATAGCTACCCAATCACGAATTGCCGGGTTTTTATGTTTAATGTCGGTTTTCACACGTAAAACAGCTTCCCCTTCTTCCATATCCGGGAATTTTTTCCATAGTTCCATGTTTTCATCAACACTATTGTCTCTACATGGGCATGCTTCACAGTTGTCTTTAAGTTTTTTAAAGTCTCCACCATCACAGGTACACATGTATGCTGCTCCACATTCAATAGCTTTTTCGGCATATTCATAGTAAATGTCTAATCTATCACTTTGAATGTACGCTTCATCTGCTTCAATGCCCAACCATGCAAGATCTTCCGGAATTGCTTGATAAGCATCTGGTTCAACTCTTTTAGGGTCTGTGTCCTCTATTCTTAGAACAAGCTTTCCATCATATTTTTTCTGGTAGAGTAAGTTGAGAATAGCTGCTCTTGCATGACCTATGTGTAATGGACCTGAAGGGTTTGGTGCAAACCTAAGTTTAACTTTACCTTCTTTAATGTTTTCAAGTTCAGGTAAACCTTTAGGTTTTTCAGGTGCTCTTTTATGTTCTTCAAGACCGCCCAGTTTGTCGAGCTCTTCCTGCTGTTTTTCCGGACTTAATGCATTTACTTTTGCAACAAATTGTCCTGCAAGTTGGCTGACTGTTTTAGGATCTTTTCTCATTTCGGGATGTTTGCTCATAACCATTCCTATAACTGATCCTGTTTGACATTTATTTCCATGCTCAACTGCATTACTTAAAGCATATTTATAAATAATTTCTTCAATATCCATCTATATCCTCCTTGATTAATAAATAAATGAATTAATTTAAAGTAAAAAAATAATTACCTAATAAGTTAATTTTTTATCATAATATAATTTATGTTCAAAAAGATATAAAAAAATTTAGACTATCCCTGTTAATTCTATGATTTTGAAATTTTTCTGATTCAAAGTATTAGATATGTTTAATGTATTTTTTTATAGATGAATTATTTCAATGAATAATTATTCAAAATAATAAATCTAATAAAAAACATATATTATATTATATTTATTTTTGGGGGAAATAAATGGATAAAACAATCGAAGAAAAAAATGAATATAAATGGAACAGCACGTTTTCATTTTTAATGGCAATGATAGGTGCTGCAGTCGGTTTAGGTAATATCTGGCGATTCAGTTATGTATTATATTCAAATGGTGGGGGAGCATTCTTCATTCCATATTTTATAGCGATAATTATCATGGGAATTCCTTTCTTAATTTTAGAGTATGGACTGGGTGCTACTTTTAAGGATTCTTTATCGAATATATTGAAAAAAATCAGGCCCCAACTTGAAGTAATTGGATGGATTACCGCATTTTTGGTATTTTTAGTATTGACCTATTATGTTGTTATAATGGGATGGGATTTAATCTATTTGATACTGAGCTTTTTCAAAGGATGGGGAACAAATCCTGATGCGTACTTCATGTCAAATATTGTGGTCGGTTCAAATGATTTGTCTGGTATAGGAAATTTTGTTGTACCAACATTAATAGCTACGATATTTATATGGATATTGATTTGGTATATTTCCCATAAGGCTCTGGATAAAGGAATTTCCAAAGTGGTTACAGTATTGATTCCATTACTCTTTATAATGATGGCTATAATAGTTGTGTATTCTTTAACATTACCTGGAATGTGGGGTGGATTAACTGCACTGCTAAATCCTAACTGGAACTTGTTGTGGAATATTGATGTCTGGCTGGCAGCATTCGGTCAGATTATATTTTCATTGTCAATGGGACAGGCTATTGCAGTTACTTATGCAAGTTACTTGCCTAAAGAATCCAGACTGGTGGATAATGTATTGGTGGTAGTATTTTCAAATTCAAGTTTTGAAATCTTCACAGCATTTGGTGTATTCAGCATACTTGGATTCATGTCATTGAGCAGTGGAACATCCATAAATGAAATAGCTACAAGTGGTACTGGATTATTATTTGTTGTATTTCCTGAAATATTCAATGTAATGGGTCCTGCAGCATATATCATAGGTCCAATATTTTTCTTATGTGTATTCTTTGCAGGAATAACCTCAGCTTTGGCATTTTTGGAGCCTATGACTTTGGCTATATCTAAGAAGTTCAGGCTTCCAAGAATTAGATCTGTTACATATCTGTGTATGTTCGGATTACTGTTATCATTAATGTACACGACAGGTTCTGGAAACTACCTATTAACAATAGCTGATGGATTCATCAATCAATTTGGAATAATATTGGCTGTAATACTACAAGCATTGATATTTGGTTGGAGTTACGGTGTCGATAAGTTACTGCCAGTTTTAAACCGATATTCAAAAGTTAAGGTTGGAAAGACATGGATTTATATTATTAAATTCATAATGCCTATATTCTTATCAGTAATGTGGATAGTGGGTATGGTTGACTTATTTAAAACAAATTCTTCAACTGATATCATAATTCAATTGTTAATTGCATTGATGTTTGTTGTAGTGCCTTTAATATTAACAATCTTACCATCAAAAGAATAAACTTCTCTACTTTTTTTTCATTTTTTTTTTAAATAAATTATAAATTTAATTATAAATATATGTGGTAATCATGAAAGAAAAAAATAAAATATTTTTCATCATTTTCCTTCTGATATTATTGGGCGTACTCCTGTTTGCATTGGATAGTCCTTATTTGGATATAACTCGACAGGTAGTTCAAGGTGATATGGATGCTTTAACTTTAGATAATGCATTGGATGGAAGTGCTGGAACAGAAAAAGGTAATGTGTCAATAACTGTTACAGGTGATGTAATGTTTGGACGTAAAATGCCCGGAGTTTTATCCTTGGATTCCTCACCATATCGTTTCGTAGAAAACGTTACTGGAAATACTGATATATTGTTGGTAAATACTGAAAATCCATTTACAACGAGTGGTAATGCAGTAAAACCAGATGTACCTCTTAAAGCAAGTCCTGAGTATATACCTCTGCTAAATGGTACTAGCGGAAAGGTAATTTCGGCCAATGCCAACAACCACGTATTTGATTATGGTATTGAAGGAATGGAAGATTCCATAAAAAATCTTGATTCTAATGGAATAGCTCATATAGGTGCTGGAGCAAACAAGGCCGAAGCAACAAAACCAATAACAATAGAAAAAGACGGTCATGTCATAACAATATTCAATTACATGGACAGCGAAAACTTCCAGGAATATAGTCAGTCTGTTATGCCAATTGCTACAGATGACAGTCCGGGATATTCCGCATGGGATGATACAGAAAGTGTTGAACAAATCAAACAGGCAAAACAAAACGGTTCTGACATAATAATAGTATATATGCATTATGGAAATGAATATTCAAGAAGTCCTAACGAAAACCAAAAGGAAATATCACATCTTGCAATAGATGCAGGTGCAACTGCTGTGGTAGGTGCTCATACACATGTAACACAGGGAATAGAAATGTACAATGGAAAACCAATATTCTACAACCTTGGAAATTTCATGTTTGATCAAAGTAATCCAAATACTCATACAGCATACTTCGTTGAATTTGAAGTGAAAAACGATAATATAACTGCAAATGTCTATCCGGTGTATATATCAGGTTATTTGCCTCAATTTATGAGTAGTTCTGATGGTGAAAGTCTCTTATCAAGTTTAACACCACAATGTGATGAAATGGAAATTACCAGTCAAGGTACCGGTAAAATTAATTTCTCAATAAAAAATACTACGGATTAAATAAACATAATCC
>DUHK01000004.1:0-1955 GCA_013330915.1 Methanosphaera sp.
GTGAGGTGCTTTATGAGAATATTCCGCCATACCTACAACTTTTAGTGATTCTTCTACTCTTTGTTTTACTTCTTCTTCACTAAGTCCCATGTTCATTGGACCAAATGCCACGTCTTCAAATACTGTTGGAGCAAATAATTGGTCATCAGGGTTTTGGAATACTATTCCAACTTTGGCTCTGGCTTTAAGTAAACTTTTTTTATCGTATTTTAATGTTTCCCCATCTATTATTATTTCACCACTTGTCGGTTCTATAATTCCATTAAAATGCAAGAAAAATGTACTTTTACCAGCACCGTTAGGTCCTAAAATAGAAATCATTTGTCCTTCTTCCACCTTAAAGTTGATACCTTTAATTGCTTCGGTTCCATCAGGATAATTATAATATAAATCCTTTACTTCTAAAATTGCCATATGTTATCTCCCTATATATTTATAATGCATATAAGTTTGTGTTTCCGAAATATAATATTCCTAAAATTGTTATGATGACGAATATAATTATTAATACCCAGTGTAATATAGGCATATCTCTTACTGAATCCCCATCACGAATCATGTTCAATTGTCCGTTGTAACCTCTTGAAGCCAATGCTTTGTATGAGATTTCACCTTGTTCCCAGGTTCTTATGAATACCATACCTGCAAGAGATGCAAGACAGTTCATCCAACTCATATAACTGTTATAACCTAATCTGGTTTTTTGTGAATTATACATTGTGGCTGTTACATCTAAGAATAAAAAAATGTATCTATACATTAATATGGCTAAATCAGTTATTATAGATGGTACATGTAAATCATGGAATATTGCAAATATACGGTTCATAGGTGTAGTTAAAATTAAGAAACCTAATGCTGCAACACCACCTAGTACTCTGGAAAATACTAGTATGGCCTGATTAATTCCGCCCTGAGTCAATCCTATGTTGAACAATCCTAAATCCCAAATATGAGGTCCTGTTCCTAAAAATGCCAAAAATATACCAGACAATACTGCAAAACCAATCGGTATTGCCATGAATGTTGCATAAAATTTAGCGGGTATTTTAGCTACTGCAATAATTAAAACAGAACTTAACACGAATATCAACAATGGAACTATTGGTGACCCTGAAATTAAGTTTAATAAAATTGCTGCTATCGCAAAAATTACTTTAGAATAAATATTAGTATTTGTTAGTTCATTATGCATAGTATGATGATCTAACGTATCTTCAAAAATCGACATATACACCACTTAAAAAATAAAAAAAAATAGTTATGCTAATAAAATTAACATAATTATTGTTGTTTTTTTGCTTTTTTTCCGCCGTACCAATTACCAAAAATAAATCCAATAATAATTGAACCTATAGCAGCTTGTAAACAGAATAAAAGACTTTCAATTTCTCCACTAGGTGGTTCCCATAAAGGTTGAGCCCATACTTTATAGTCAGGGTTGTTTTCTTCAATGTATTCTCCACCTTGGTCATCTGATCCACCAAAGTAACCATCATCTTCGCCGTGACCGTTGAACATGATTAATGGAGCGACAATTAAGATTGCTACTATTACTAATATACCAATATTTTTCCAATCCATTTTAATTAGCTCCTGCTTCTTGTTCACTAATTACACCTAATCTTACAAGAATATCTGGTCTTGCACCTTCAATGTAATTGTAGATAACCATAGTTAATAAACCTTCTGCGATAGCTAAAGGTATTTGAGTTACTGCAAAAATACCTAAGAATGCAGCAAAAGTTGCTCCCATGTTTGCACCTGGGAATGCTAATGCTAATTCTACAGAAGTAGTTACGTAGGTCATTAAATCTGCAACAAATGCTGTGAAGAATATTGATATTGGTGCAGATATGTTTGCTTTTCTAAGTGCTATCCAAACTATGTAACCACATACTGGACCTACAATACCCATGGAGAAGATGTTTGCTCCAATGGTTGTTAATCCACCG
>DUHK01000004.1:2088-4023 GCA_013330915.1 Methanosphaera sp.
GGACCAAAGAATACTGTACCTAAACCATTTCCACATGGATGTGAACAACTTCCACTTACGGATGGCATTTTTAATGATGATAATATAAACATAAATGCTCCGGAAAGTGCAAGTAATGGTAATGCATCGTCATTGTCTTCAGTTGCTTTTTTGATTTGCATAATACCGTAAATAACTACGATAGCAGAAATGACAATCCAGATGGCACACCACATTGGTGGTAAGTAACCTTCCATTATGTGCATGTTTTATTTTCCTCCATATCATAAAAACTTTTTAATAAAATTATATTTCGTTATCAAATGAATTTTCATTATTATAACAAAGTATGACTAATTATATATTTTATTTAATATTTAAATATATTGATTTTTAATTAAAGTAAATTAGAAAAGTAGCACAGCATAGTTTAGGTTAACCTAAAATCCAATCAAACGTAAGAATAATCAAAAAACAAGAACAAACATCAAAACACATGTGTCAAAAAAGATAAATAATACAAAAACATCCCAATAAAAAAATAAAGCAACAATATAAGAAAAAGAAAAGCTTCTTAATTATTTTTCAGAATGAAAAAAAATTATAGTTTAAACCAGAAGCACCTCAAAAATAATTCAAAAAAAAATAATAATTAGAATAATTAACAACAGCCAACATAATATAATTATGAAAGTCAAAAATCAAATTATATTAGCATTGGATGTAGAAGATAAAAATAAAGCATTTTCAATTTTAGAAGAAACAACTGAATATCTGGATACCATAAAAATTGGATATCCCATTACCTTGGCTTTAGGCCCTCAGATAATTACCGAAATTAAAGAAAATTTTAATGTGAAAATAATAGCTGATTTTAAAGTAGCTGACATAGATGCAACAAATGAAAAAATAGTGAGAAACACATTGAATTATGGTGCCGATTCCATAATTGTACACGGATTTACCGGAGAAGATAGTGTAACTGCATGTAAAGAAACAGCTGAAAAACTTGGAAAAAACATCTTTTTATTGACTGAAATGTCACATCCAGGTGCGGACCGATTTTTAAAGCCAGTATCATTAGACATTGCACAAATGGGAGTTGAACTAGGAATCAAAAACTATGTGGCTCCTGCCACCAAAATAGATCGTCTGAAAAAAATTAGGGAAATAGTTGGAAAAGATGCTTTTATAATCTCCCCAGGTGTAGGATTCCAAGGTGGAGAAGCAAAGGAAACCTTGAAATATGCTAATGCCGCAATTATTGGCAGAAGTATTTATAATTCAGAATCTCCTCAACAGGCTCTGGAAGATATTATTAAATCCATCAGTTAACTCTTCATGAAATTCATAACATAAATCAAACAGATAGAAATACACAATAGTTACTGGTTCAAAAAATAAAAAGCCATCCAAAAAGGTTCCTGGAATTAATATTTTAAGCACAGTTAATAATGACAATGTTAAAACTGTTATTTTCATCAAGTACCTGTATTTGAACAAGTTGTCGATTAATGTTAAATATCCACCTTTTTCCTCTTTTTCATCACTTAAATCATTTCCTTTTTCATCAATATATGCAGCTATTGTACATAATATTAAGCAAATCCAACTAAAATGAGGAGCACCCAACAAAAGTAAAATAACAATAAACAGTATCGCAGAAAGAATATGATTAATACTATCTACTTTGAATGCCAATCCTGTTCCAAGCAGTATACTTATGAATATACATGCTGCATCCCCATTATTTAATGAAACCCATAACGTGAATATTACACACAAAATTCCAGTGATTACCGCATATTGAGGGTTATTCCTTTCATCTATGTATTCATCGGACTCTTTCATAAAATATCCCGATAAAGCAAAACATAATGCATCAATTATCATATAAAAATCTACCTAATTTTATCCAATGCCCCTGCAACGATTAAAGGGAATAAAACTGTAGCA
>DUHK01000003.1 GCA_013330915.1 Methanosphaera sp.
TATTTGTGAGTAATGTAATATTTTTGTTATGAACCATTTCGTCTATAACAGGGTTTAATAAACATGCAGCACAATCTTCCAACATTTTATCAGGGGTGAAAACTTTTCCAACCTGTATCATTGCACCCCCAACGGCAGGACGCTTTTCAATTAATGTAACTTCCATACCCTGTTTTGCAAGTGAGTTGGCTGCTGTGATTCCGGAAATTCCAGCACCTATAACCAAAACACTATCCTTTACCCTGGTAGGTATCTTTTTCAATGGTTTATTGTGCTTGACAGTTTCTATTGCAGAGTTTATAAGGGACAATGCCTTTCGGGTGGATTTGTCCTTATTATCTGTTACCCATGAACATTGTTCCCTTACATTTGGCATTTCGAAAAGATATGGATTCAAAGGCTTAATGTAGTTTTGGAAGGTTGCTCCATGAGTTATCTTGGAACATGCAGAAATAACAACCCTGTCAAGATCTTCACGAAGAATTTGATCCTTTATGATATTACGTCCCTCAAGGGAACATAAGTTTTCATGATGTTTAACGGAACATATTTCATCGTTTTCTGACAGTTTTTCTTCTATTTCATATAAATCCACATTATCAGAAATATTTCCGCCACAATGACATAAAAAAACACCGATTCTATTCTTGTCTGACATGTAATTTGTCCCCCTCCGGATTATACTTTACACCTAACTTATCAAGCAAGGGTTCAACATTTACTGTGTGTGTTTGTATTCCAAGAACTTTGTATGGATCGGCCCCCATATACAATGCAATTAGCTGAGCTATATTCATTACTGCAAAGTAATGTTTGTCACCAGTTCTTTCTTCCAATACCTGTTCGTATCTATCAAATTGCAGTTGACAGTTTGGACACATAACAATCAAAACATCAACTTTTTCTTGATGCAAACTTTTAAACTTATCCTCTGTTGCATCCAAGGACAGTTCCCTGTTGGCATATCTTTGTCTGAATCCTCCACCACAGTGTCTAGGTTTGTGGTCATACCATTTTAGTGCTGGTGCTTCCATCACTTCACATATCTTATCCAGGACTTCAGGATTTCTATATCCACACAATGTGTCCTTATAATGGACTTTACAATAGTGACATCCGTGGTGTGTTGCTATGGTTAAGTTTGAAATGTCTCTCTTTTTAAATTCTGGAATTTTATCCCTTAAATAATATAGAACATCAACAACGTGAGTTATGTCGTCTCTGGGATTGATATCTCCCTTGTTGTACTGAAATTCTTCAAGACCATTTTTGGCAAATGCCTCATTGATTTCTTCCCTGACATCATCTTTTTCGTTTAAAATGTTTGCAGCTGTTTTTAAAATAGCATAACAAGTGGCACACATAGGTACGTACTGTTTATGATTATTTTTAATTGCATAACTGAAGTTTCTGGCTGCCAATGCTGTTGTGGACAACTCATCAAAGATATCATAGTAATGACCCAATCCTGTACAGCAGGATTGGTTTCTGTCAATAACATATTCTATGCCTAACTTATCAAAAACATATTTTGTTGAAGCTTCCACTCCCGGATATTCTGCAGAAACAAGACAACTTCTGAATAAAGTAATATTTTCTGTAGGGATAAATTTATCCACTCCTTGCATATAAATCACCTATTTTCTATTTCTAACATCTTTAATTGACTGTACACGTTTTTTAAATCCTATTGCATCAAGGGTTTTGTCAACAGAGTCTTTCGCTTCGGGCAACAGGTACATATCATCCAGTTCCAGTTCTTTGCGAACTTCCTGCAAATGTTCCTGTAAGTTTTCCCAATGCTTTCCGTAATCAATTCTTAATTGGTCATGATATTCTTGTGGTATTATTCCCAAACCTTCCTCAAGAAAACTGTCTGCAAAACTCATAAAAGACTCTATCTGTTTTTTCCCCGTGTCCTTTTCTATTGCCATTTGTCTTAATATCTGGTTGACTTCACATACACTGTTTCCTACGGGACAAACACTATGACATGTGTAACAATAGAAGCAGTTCCATATTACTTTATCTTCAAGAATGCTTTTATCATTATCCAGAACACGTTTAATTATTTCTCTTGCATCATATTCCGAATGCCTTGATGCGGGACACATAGAGGTACATAACCCACATTGTACACATCTAAGTAATCCTAAATCTGAAGGTGCTTTAATGTCATTTAATATTTTATGAACTAAATCCTCTTCTGATTCGTTAATCATTTCTTGTCTATTCAATTTGTCCAAGATAACACAACCTTGAATTTTATATTATATTCATTTATAAATAATATGTTGTTTGTTTACCATATTTAATATTTTTTTAGGCTCTGTAGAAATTCATGAAAAAACTTCAAAAAATATAATAAACTAAAAAAAGAAGTTGTCTAATACTTACGAAATACATAACATACCCTCAAATTTCTAAAAGATATGTTATATTGAAAAATTAATAAATAAAAATAGTAAATGAAGATAAAAGGATTATTTATCTTCAAGGGAAATATTCAGATTTGCAAGATCGTCCCTTATTTTATCTGCCAAGTCCCAGTCCTTTTTAGCTCTTAAATCTTGCCTTACGTTTGTGATAATATCGAGCAATTCATTTGACATATCTGATGTTGAATCATCAGAAACTATTATGGAAAATCCTAATATTTCTTCAATGATTTTAAATGTTTCCACTATGGAAGTTAAAGTGCTCTGAGAAATTTCATTGTCATTTAATGATTTGTTGATTTTATGTGTGAAATCAAATAGGCTTGAGAGTGCTATCGGAGTGTTAAAGTCATTGTCCATTGCTTCAAAGAAATCATGTTTGAATGAAGTTAATTCTTCTGAAATATTGGATACATCCTGTTCCGGAAGTGAATCTTCACTTAACTTTTCGAATACATTTTTTCCAGTGTTTTGTATACGTTTTAAACTGTTTTCTGCCTGTTTTAATATGTCATCACTGAAATCTATAGGACTTCTGTAATGGGTGGATAATACAAAGAACCTGTATACTTCAGGAGAGTACTCTTTTAATAATTCTTTTATTGTAATAAAATTACCTAAAGATTTACTCATTTTTTCTCCACGAACATTTAAGAATCCTGTATGCATCCAGTACTGAACTAAAGGTTCTTTTCCACTTGCAGCTTCCATTTGAGCAATTTCTGCATCATGATGAGGGAATATTAAATCCAATCCCCCTCCATGAATGTTATATTGTGGTCCAAAATAGGATTCTGTAATTGCTGTATCTTCAATATGCCATCCAGGTCTGCCTTTTCCCCATGGAGAATCCCAGTATGGTTCTTCATCCTGTTTTTTCCATAATGCAAAATCTTTTGGGTCATCTTTTGTTGTGTCTATTTCAATTCTGGTATTTTGAAGATCATCAAGATTTCTGTTAGATAATTTTCCAAAATCTTTAAATTCGGATACATCAAAGTATACTCCTGTTGGTGTATCGTAAGCAAATCCCTTTTCCACCAGATCCTGTATTTGACAAATTATTTCATCCATATGTTCAGTTGCTCTGGCATAGAAGTTTACATTGTTTACATTTAATAAAGCCATATCATTTAAGTATTCTTTTTCGAATCTGTGTGCAAGTTCCAATGGTTCTTCACCATTTTCTTTGGCTCTGTTAATTATTTTATCATCTATATCGGTTATGTTCTGTAAGTAGAATACTGATATTCCTTTGTGTTTAAGATATCTTACAATTACATCAAATGAGATGTATGTTCTTGCATGACCTATATGAGAATAATCATAAACTGTTGGTCCACATACAAACAGTTTTAATTTATTGTTTGTCACTTTCAATTCTTCTTTTTCTCTGGTCATTGTGTTATAAACTTTAATCATGAAAAAATACTCCCGGCATCTATTGAAATTATTGAATTAATAATAATAATTATGTAAAATGAAGTAATTATTTTTAATTATAAAAAAAATATTTTTGAAAATAATTGAATAAAAAAGCCAAGAAAGGGATTTGAACCCCTGTGATATGGTCTGCAGCCACACACCTAGCCTCTCGGTCATCTTGGCATGAAAATTAGTTACTTAACAATATTCTATATATTGATGAAGATATATAAACTTTGCGGATTAAATGGGATAAAAATGAGCGACAAGCAATAAAAACTAAAAAAATGTTTAGTATATTCCAATTAAAATTTAATAAATTCATATCATGAAATGAAAATAACTTTTAAATAAAAAAAAAATAAATGATTAAAAAAAAGGTAATTAAAGATTTATAAATCTCTGCATGCTAATTCTATATCAGATGCTTTAACAGTTTTTCTTCCAGCGTGTTTTGCAAGTTTAACTGCTTCTTCTGCAATATCCATTCCTATAGTTTCAAGAACGTCTGCTAATTCCACTTTAGCATCATCACTGATTCTGTTAGCACCAGCGTTTTTTAATAACCTTCCCACAGGAGCAATTGGTAATTCTGCCATATTTTTCACCTCCATATATAATATAGTATTACAATACTACTATTTAAAGATATTGAATTAGTAATTGCTTAAATTGATAAAATATAGAAAAATTATGAATATGAAAAAAATTTAAGTAAATTTAACGAATCATATTAAAAATAAAATGAAAATAAGTTTATTTTTTAAAAATTAATCTATAAAAAAATAAAAAAATTAAGTGGTAAAGAACAATGTTCTAAACTATTGGATTTTTGACGAAACCTATTCTGAATGAGTTTAATATTACAAGTAATGTTAAACCTAAGTCCCCTATACCTACAGACATCATTAAAGTGATAAGTCCCAGAACCGCCAATATAACAAATAATACTTTAACTGATATTGCTGCAACAATGTTTTGTTTAATGATACCCATTGTTTTGTGACTTAAATTAAATAAGTATGGCAATTTAGTCAGATCATCCTGCATTAATGCTACATCTGCCGTTTCTATTGCCACATCGGAACCTACAGCTCCCATAGCTATACCGACATTAGCCCTTGCAAGTGCAGGTGCATCATTGATACCATCACCTACCATTGCCGTGTCACCAAATTTATTTCTTATGGTGTCCAGTATATTTAACTTGTCTTCAGGCATTAATTCTGAATAGAAATATTTGATTCCTATTTTATCTGCAACGGCTTTAGCTGCAATTTTATTATCCCCTGTTAACATTACTGTTTGAACACCCATAGAGTTTAAGTTTGAAATAACTTCTTTGGATTCATCACGTAATTTGTCCATTACTGATATAATTCCAATGATTCCGTCTTTTTTACCAACAAATATAACCGTTTTTCCATCACGAGAATATTTGTTGACGAGATCATGATCTATTTCAAATGAGCTTCCTTCTATTAATGATTCATTTGCTGCATAATATTCCTCATCACCATATTTACCAACAATTCCTTTTCCAGGAACGTTTTTGAAGTCAGATATGTCTTCAAAGGAGAGGTTGTTTTCGTTTGCATAGTTAACAATTGCTTCACCTATTGGATGACTTGATTTACTTTCTAACGATGCGGCAATTGTAATTAATTCTTCTTCGGAATAATTTTCATCAACGAGATTTATATCTGTTAAAACCAGTTTTCCTTCTGTTAATGTTCCTGTTTTATCAAATATTACTGCTTTGATGTTTCTCATTTCTTCTACGTGAGTACTACCTTTAATGATTACCCCTTGTTTAGTTGCTGAGGTAATTGAGGATACCATTCCTATTGGGGTAGAAATTAAAAATGCACATGGACATGAAATTACCATGATGGATAATGCCCTGTATACCCATGACACTAAATCTTCCCCAAATAATAACGGTGGTATGAATGCTACACATACCGTGATGACCACTATTACTGGAGTGTAATATTTGGCTATTTTTTCAACTAATGTTTCCGTGTTAGATCTGTTTAATTGAGAACGTTTTACGAGAGTTACTATTTTGGAGATTACACTGTCTTTAGATTTTTTAGTTACTTCCACTTCAAGGTAACCTTCCTGGTTAACGGTTCCTGAGAATACTTTATCTCCCACGTTTTTTGTTACCGGAAAACTTTCCCCTGTGATTGATGCCTGATTTATAGTTGATACTCCTGATAATACCCTACCATCTAATGGGACTTTATCCCCCGGTTTTACTATTACAATATCTCCAACATTTACATCGTCAACCCTTTTGATTTCTTCACTATCATTCACTTTAACTCTTGCGGTTTCAGGTGCTATTTGTACTAATGATTTTATTGAATTTTGTGCTCTCAGTTCTGCATAATCTTCCAGGAATTCGGCTATATAATATAAGAATGTTACCGCTGCTCCTTCTCCAGGATATCCTATTAAAAATGATGCTATACATGCAATTGTCATTAATACTGCAGGACTAATCGTGTGTCTTTTTGTGATTGCTTTATATCCCATTATTGCTATCTGATAACCTGCAATTATTGCACCTATCATGAATACGATTGTTGATGCTGTTTCAAATGAGAAGTACTCTAAAATATGTCCTAATACGAACATTATTCCGCTTGAAACTATGATTTGTATGGATCTGTTTGCCAGTAATGGTTTTCCTTCTGCAATAACTGGTTCTTCATCATCGTCATCATCTGCACAATCATCACAGTTACATATTGATATGTTATCATCATCACAACAACAATCATCATCACAACAGCTATCTTTTTCATGAGAATGACCATGATTATG
>DUHK01000118.1 GCA_013330915.1 Methanosphaera sp.
TTTTCAATCAAAAATTTCAATGTATCTGATAATACGTTATTATTTATGTCAGGGTTAATTTCTTTGAATTCATTAAATCGTTCATAACCATTGAACATATCCCATAGAATAATAACAGCCCATTTTCGGTTTATTATTTCTAAAGTTTCTTTAATGGGACATCTATTTTGTAACATTTCTTTAACATTCATATAATCACTATTCTATATCACTAAACTAATTCTGTTTAGGGTGAATTTTACTGAAATTAATAAAATATTATAACATTTATGTTCATTTTTTTTATTCATTGTATGTCTTTTATAATCTTTTTTAATTCTTCAACTGCTATTTTTTCTTTGTAGGGTGTTCCATCTGTTGTAATGTGGTCATCGTTTGAAACATAGTTTTTCGGATATTTTTCTAGATTTTGTAGGAAGTTGTTTGTTCTTTCAAATATTCTAATTAGTTCATGCCTGTTGGTGGGATAAGCCATTTCCAGTCGTGGTATATTTTTCTTTCTTAATTGGTATGCTAAAAATTTCGGAAAGTTACCTGCACCTATTCCTCCATACAGGAGTATGGTGCTGTTTAGTCTGTCATACATTTTTGTTCTTTCTTTTGGTGCTCTGCCTAATATGATTGCAGCTTCTGCTTTCTGAATTATATGGTCAGCCAGTGTAAGTCTGCCCTTTATTCCGGAGGGTACTTCTGTTCCAACGTATTTGTTTCCTTTTTGTACTTTACTACCATTTAAATTGTAGAGCTCTGAGTCGTAGTCGATAACTTCTTCATCATAGGGATCTTTTTCTCTTGCCTTTTCGGGAGACATGTTATACATTTGTAGTGGTGTGTGTCCGTTTTTGTAGATCAGGTTTGTTATTAGAACTCCACCTTCTGGTATTAATGCAATTTTCATAGATATCCTTTCCATTTTCGTGTATCTTTTTTTGTCTTATTACCTTTCTTACCCTTTTTTTCAGATTACTTTTTTATACTATTTTAAACATAAATCTTATTATAATATATTATTATTTAAATAATTTAATTATTAAATATTTTAATTTATCAAAGATTTTATCAAGTGAATTTTTTATGACTTTTGAATTAGAAGATTTAGGATTTAAAAAACAGGTTTGTAGTAAATGTGGACAAACTTTCTGGTCAATTAAAGAAAGATCAACATGTGGTGATGCTCCATGTGATGAATATGAATTCATAGGTAATCCTGTTACTAACAAACAATTTGATTTGATGGGTATTCAAAAACAGTTCAGGGAATTTTTCAAAAATAACAATCATACACCTATAGACAGATACCCAGTATTGGCAAAAAGATGGAGAAATGATGTATTCTTGGTTGGAGCATCAATATATGACTTCCAACCATGGGTAACCAGTGGAATGGTAAGACCTCCAGCAAATCCTCTTACAATAGCACAACCATCAATAAGATTAAATGATGTTGATAATGTTGGAAGATCAGGTAGACACATGACCTGTTTTACAATGGGTGCACACCATGCATTCAACACGGATGAAAACCCAATATACTGGAAAGACCAAACACTAAGATATTGTTTTGAATTCCTTGTAAGCATAGGAATCAATCCTGAAGAAATATCTTATATTGAATCATGGTGGAAAGGTGGAGGAAACGAAGGACCTTCCTATGAAATATGTGCACATGGTGTGGAATTAGCTACACTTGTGTTCATTCAGTATGCAACCACAAAAGAAGGACTAAAAGAAATTCCATTAAGAATTGTGGATACAGGTTATGGACTTGAACGTATTGCATGGGTAAGTCAGGGAACACCAACTGCATACGATGCAACATTCGGTCCTGTAATAGACAAGTTAACAGACCTCAGTGGTGTGGAACTAAATACTGAAATACTATCAGAAAATGCAAAAATTGCAGGAATGATGGATTTAGAAGACATATCTGACTTAAAACTTTTACGTAAAAAAGTTGCAGATAAATTATCACTGGATCCGGAAGTACTTAAAAAAGAAACGGCTCCAATGGAAGCAATATACATAGTCGCAGATCATACACGATGTTTAAGTTTCATGCTGGCAGACGGAATCATACCATCCAATGTAAAGGAAGGATATCTTGCAAGACTGGTACTTAGAAGAACAGTCAAATACATGAATGAACTAGGACTTAAAGAATCATTATCAGACATAATGAAAATACAGCTGGATTTCCTCAGTCAAACATATCCTGAAATTAAAGACAACGCAGCACATATATTAAACATCACAGACCTTGAAGAGGAAAGATACCACACAACATTAACCAAAGGAAAAAACCTTGTAAAACGTTCAATAGACAAGCTGAAAAAGGACAACATAACATCATTCCCAACAGACATGCTAATAAATTTCTATGACTCAAATGGTATTCCTCCTGAAACAGTAGAAAGCATATGTAATGATTATGATTTTGATGCAAACATTCCTGATAATTTCTACACACAAATAGCAGCAGCACATGAAGAAGAAGATGAAGAAGAAGTTGAACCACTGGAACTGGATTATCCACAAACATACCTTGCATTCTATGATGATTTAACACAAAGAGACTTCAAAGCAAAAGTGCTTGGGGTGGAGGATTCAAACAAAATAATCCTAGACCAAACCATTTACTATCCTGAAGGTGGAGGTCAGCCATCAGATGAAGGAACAATAACCAGGGCCGATGGAAGAGTTATTAACATAACCTATGCCGAAAAAGTTGATGGAGTAGTGTTACACCATGTTGCCAAGGAAGATGTGGACAAACTCGATGCTATTGAAGGTGAAGAAATAACAGGTGCTATAGATGCATTAAGAAGAGACTTGTTAACCAGCAATCACTCTGCAACTCACTTAATTATTGCATCTGCCAGAAAAGTGCTTGGAAAACATATCTGGCAAGCTGGTTCACAAAATGGTATAGAAAAAACAAGAATAGACCTTTCCCATTACAAACGTATAACAGTAGATGACCTAAAAGAAATAGAAAAACTGGCAAACGAATACGTAAAACAAAATTTACCTGTGAACATTCAATGGTATGACAGAACAGATGCAGAGGTAAAATACGGTTTCAAATTATACCAGGGTGGTATAGTACCTGGTAAAGACATAAGGGTCGTTGAAATACCTGGCGTTGATGTGGAAGCTTGTGCAGGTACACACGTCCAAACAACCGGTGATGTTGGAATCATCAAAGTACTAAGAACAGAAAGAGTGCAGGATGGAGTTGAACGTATAGAATTCGCAGTTGCCGATTCTGCAATTAACAAAATCCAGGAAATTGATGATATCCTACGGGAAAGTAGTGAAGTATTTGGTGTTGATGCCGAACAACTACCAAAAACATGTAACAGGTTCTTTAATGAATGGAAAGAACAGCAAAAAACAATCAAAGCCCTTGAAAAACAGTTGGCAGAAGCAAAAATATCCTCATTACAGGATAACGTTGAAGAAGTAAATTCATACAAACTGCTCACACAGATTATAGATGCCGATGCAGGACAACTAAGAGAAATAGCAACAAACCTTGTTGAAAAAGACAAAGTTGCCGATATGGCAGTTGTAATAAACAATCAAGGTAACATAGTGGCATCAGCAAACCAATCCATTGTGGATAATGGTCTTAAAATGGGTGACGCTATTAAAACAATTGGAGAATATCTTGGTGGAAGGGGAGGAGGAAAACCAAACCTTGCACAAGGAGCAGGAATGACACAACTTGATAAAAAAGAAGAAGCTTTCCAGGCAATTAAAGACATAATAAATGGTTGGTAAATTGATTTTCTAATCAACAGCCCCATTTATATTTTTTTTAAACAAAGGGTATTACTAATACGTCTTTTTTTTAATAACAAAGGGGTGATAACTTGAAATGTAATAATTGTGGCAGTTACAACGAAGATGAAAACAGTTATTGTATTGAATGTGGCCACGATTTAAAAAACCAGTCAAATAACGCAGAAAAGGATATCGGCACCAATAAAAAAACAAGGGATATCAACCCAGGTAAAAGTGCAAATTATATGCTGATATTAACTGCAGTAATACTTTTATTGTTCTTCGGACGAATCTTAACTAGTGGTATTGATCTTGGGGAACTTTATTCAGAAATAAACGTTGCAATGATATCGTTAATGGTTTTGTTTTTTTCATTGTTTGCATGCTTTTTAGTTTATGCATTTGGTATTAAAATGAGATTGGATACATTTGAAAACACTCCCAAGTATCCTATGAATGATTTTTATCTGAAAGTTTCCAGAATATACAATATGGGTATGTCCCGGAATATTCCAAAAGAAGTGGGATTTTTTGAAGTAGCCTCATTAACGTTAATTAACATGTTTCCCGTGATGTTATTGTCCACATTTGCAACATGGAACAGTGTATGGGGATACCCGTATAAATTCATCGTCGAATTAATCTTTGCATTAATTTCCATAATTATCTTTGTTTCATTTCTTATATTTCCGGATAAAGTTAATAAATACTTCAAGGATGATATTCGAAGTGAAAAAGGATTTAAAAATTACTTCATCTTATCAAAAATTCCTCTTGTCCTTCTGATAATCGGAACTTACATTCACGTATTTGTTTAACCTTCTTTTCCTTTTTTTCTAAGATCTACTGGTACATTGCATTTTTAATTAATTTTTTGTATGTTGGATTATAGCTTAACGTTTTCTGATTACCAACTATTATCAACTTTCGTTTAGCACGGGTAATTGCAACATTCAGCCGTCTTAAATCAGTTAAAAATCCTAATTCTCCATTTTCATTACTTCGTACAGTTGAAATTATAATAATTTCCTTTTCCCGACCCTGGAATCCATCCACACTTTTTACTTCAACATCAGTTTTTTCGGAGATTAATTTTACCTGGTCTGCATATGGGCTTATGATACCTATTTGTTCAACTTTAACTCCCCTGTTTAGATATTGATTTGCTAGTTCAAGACAGATTTTTGCTTCAACCTTATTTATGAAGGACTTAGAATCGTTAATGTGTTCCTCATGGTTATTTTCCATGTATGATGTATCAATGAAATCAAGTATCTTTTCATCTTCATCGCTTATGATGTCATTTAAAGTAATGTCACTAACATTTTCATCGGTCTGTAATAGATTTTCATAGAACTCCGAATTTGGAAAGTTCATTAATTTTTCATTCATACGGTATTGAACATTAAGTAACTGGGATTTATGAGGGTATTTTTCAATCAATGATTCAAATAATGTTTCTTCAAGAGCATATGCCTTATCGCTTATGATTGTGGGTGGAAGTTGCTTATGGTCACCGGCGAGAATAAATCT
>DUHK01000070.1 GCA_013330915.1 Methanosphaera sp.
TGAAGAACATTTCAATTGATGATAAGATAAAAAATTTCCAAGTATATATTGATCAGGTTAAACCTGAAAATGGAACTGTATTTATCAAAGGATTTGTTGAAAGTCCCTTTACAAAGGAGGAAATGTCAATTTGTGTTGTAAATGCATTGAATGATAATGAGTTGATTTGCCAAATATCCCATAATGAGAAAAATGACGAATGCATATTAAGTGAAGACAATTACCAATACTTTTTTGAAACCCAAATACCAGTATCCGACAAACTCATCTTTGAATTCAATGTTAATATCAATGAATGTCAAAAATCATTTAATCCAAAGGTATTTTTTACCCCTACTTCATTATTAAACAGAAATTTTAACAAAATAACGAAAAACGATTACATCCTGTCTTTTGATAAAAATCAGTTTTCCATTGATAAAAAAGAATATATTTTTTCAGTAATCATCCCTTCATTTGATTCTTATTGTCTGGAAAAACAGTTGAAAAGCATATTCAGTCATGGTGTGAACTCTGAAAATATTCAGGTAATAATCCTGAACAACCAATACAATGAGGATACTAAAGATATTGCTTTAAAATATAAAAAACAACATCCTAACAATGTTTTTTACATTAACCGCACCTCTTTTGAAATAAACAGCCTAATCAATACTGGAGCAGGTTATGCCATAGGAAATTATATAAGAATATTAGATCCTGATGAGAAAATGTTTGATTTCGAATTGAATTATGCAAAAGAACTTATAAAAGAAAACCAGGAAAAAGTATTTTCATTTAATACTGGAGAATTTATTAGTTTTAAGGAAAAAGAAATGCTTTCTTCAGAAGAATTAAATCGCAAAATAACATATGCAGATAATAAACATTTGGAAAACCTCATTAAGGATAACTATTCAAAAAACATTAAAAGAATTTTAGAAAATGAATCGGAAAGCGATAATGAAAATGCTGCAAATGATTTAATCAACAAATCGGATGATTTATCCAAGAGAAAAGTCAGGATTAACCACATGCATGTTGATTGTGATAATCTCCATTTAATCGGCGAATATGATAGCAGCGGACTTGATGATGTTGAAATCAGATTGATTATGGAAGAAAATGGTGAAAAAATAAGGATTCCATGTGAAACAACAGAATACATTTCCAAATCAAATATTTCAGAGGATATTGAAAAGATAACCGAGTTTGAGGTAAGTGTGCCACTTGGAATTGACAAAAACATTAAAGCATACTTTGAGAACATCCTGGATAATGAAATGACAACCACTCCCGAACTGGAATATAAAAATTCGAACACTGATGAAAACAGGTATTGCTTTTGTGAAAAGTATCATATTTCCAAGGAAGATGACTGCTTAAACATTTCAAGGGGTTATGCATTTTCAATAGTTATTGCAATTTACAATACTGAAAATTACTTGGAAGAATGCCTGGATTCCGTTATTAATCAGACCATCGGTTTTGAAGATAATGTTCAGTTAATTCTTGTTAACGATGGCAGTCCCGACAATTCAAAGGACATATGCCTGAAGTATGCCGGAGAATATCCTGACAACATAGTATACATTGAACAGGAAAATGCCGGCCAGGCTACCGCTAGAAACAACGGATTAAAATATGTTAAAGGACGTTACGTTAACTTTTTGGACAGTGACGATTATCTTGAAGAAAATGCGCTTGATAAGGTTTATCCTTTCTTTAGAAGACATGATAATGAAGTGGATATTGTTGCAATGCCCATAAAATTTTTTGGAAGAAAGGAAAATTATCATATGTTACATGATAAATTTAAAAATGAGGGCATTATCGATTTAGAAAAAAATCCTAACAATCCTCAGCTGTCTTCATCATCAGCATTCATTAAGAAGTATCTCTTTGATGATTTTACTTTCCCAACAAATGTAATTTCATCTGAAGATACGATAATTCTCAACAAGATTCTTTTAAGAAGAAAAAAATACGGTGTTGTTAAAGATACAACATATTATTATAGAAAACGTTTTGACGAAAGTTCCACCATAGACAGCGTAGCCAAACAAAAAGAGTTTTTTACCGATAAGATGAAATATTATTTCCTCGAACTCGTTAATTACTCATTAAAGATGGAAAAGGAAGTTGTGCCATTTATACAATACCTGATTGCATATGACATACAGTGGATGCTAAAGGAACCGGACATCAGCATATTAAATGATGAGGAAAAGGATGAATTTTTTGAAGATTTAAGAAATGTGATGAAATATATTGACAGAAAATGTATCCGTAACAATAAATTCGTAACAAACAGCATTTTCAAATCATTTTTCATGAAAGTTAAAAATGATGAAAAACACGTGGAGATAAAGGATGACGTTGTGTGTTTAAAGAGTTTCGATTATGAAATAGACAATCTAACTAATCACAGACTATGGTTGGATATTGTTGAAATAGAAGATAATACACTTAAGATATCAGGGTTTATAAACAGTCATTTTAATTTGGATGAAACGTTGGTTGTTGCACAAAAGGAAAGTGAAGGAAACATAAGTTATTACGATGGAAAATACGTTAAATACACTTCACGTGAAAACGTGAAATTCATATCCGAGGATTGGCAATACAAGTACAATTTCGATATTGAAGTTCCATTGAATGTTGGAGAAAAGACCCATGTAAAACTTGTTACAAAATACTTTAAAGATGGAAACAAATTAAATGACAACGAAAACAATGTAATTTCATGCATATTGAGGATAAACTTTACGAAACATGCCAAAATATCAGGAATCAGCAATTATATTGTTAAAGACGATTATATATTGTTTTTTGAAGAGAATACCTTTAAAATTGACAGGTATTCATATAAGTTAATGAAAAAATATGAAAAACACGTTCAAAATAAGATTATTAAGTTCAAAAGGCATAACTATAAACAAGCATTGAAAATCAGGAACAAATACTTGAAACTCTATCCACTGATTCGTCGTTATAAACGTAACCATCAGATTCATATTTATATGGACAGGCTTGATGTTGCAGATGACAATTCAGAACACCTGTTTAGATATGCTTCAAAACAACATGACGGTGTTAAAAAGTATTATGTGCTCTCGGAGGATTCACCTGACTTTAATAGAGTTGGCACATATGGAAACATTGTAAAATACAAATCAGAAAAAAACAAGTTACTATATCTGATGGCCGATAAGGTTATTTCAACACATCCATATGAAAGTGGAATAAATCCATTTTTCTCTTATGATCAAAAAAAGGATGAAAGAGAAAACTACAGTGGATTGATTAATTCCAAGATATATTTCCTGCAGCATGGTGTGACAAAAGATAACATATCTGATTGGATGAGTAAATACGACAAGAATTTGTCATTACTTGTAACCGTATCAGATTTGGAACGTGAATCATTTGATGTTGAAGGATATGGATATGATCCTAAGATTATTCAGACACTGGGTTTTCCAAGATATGATAACTTGAAAAACAACCCCGGCAAGCAAATATTAATCATTCCTACTTGGAGAAAATATTTAAGGGGAAACAAGAACCTTTTCCTTAATTCGGACTATTTCAAAAGTCTAAATGGACTGTTAAACAATGAAGAATTCATTGACAGTGCCAGGAAGATGGGTTATAACATAGTTTTCAAGGCACATCCTGAATTAGAGAAGAACATTAATGACACTGATGAGCGGTATATTGACCTCTTTGATATTAATGAAGACGTCAAGTTATCCACGGAGGAATCTTATCAGGAATTATTTAATAATTCATCCCTGCTGATTACGGATTATTCTTCGGTTTTCTTTGACTTTGCATATCAGAAAAAACCTGTGATATACTATCATCCGTCAGATGACTATCATTACCAGGAAGGATATTTCGATTATGAAAGTATGGGCTTTGGTGAAATAATAGACAACGAAAAATCGTTGATTAATACAATAACAAATTACATGGAAAAGGATTGTAAAATGAAAGACAAATACTCCGAAAGAGTTGATGCGTTCTTTAAATATACTGATAAAAACAATTCAAAAAGAGTATATGAATGGATTAAAAGTCATTAGAAATACTGGAAGGAGGTGATTATTATTTTTATAAAATTAAATGGTGACAATGAGAATGTTTACAGGTTTAAAATAAATACGAATCGTTTTAGGATTCATTATAAAATATCAGACATTAAAAAATTCAATTGTCCAATCTTAGGATCATCTGCTAAAGAAGGAATCCTGGTTCTTTATAAACATCCTGTAAAAGATGTCTGGACCAACATTAAAACATTCAACAAATCTGGAAATGCAAATATAAACCTGTCACAATCTGTAGATAATCATGTGTTTTATGAAGTAATGATTTATTCTCCTTTGCTTGCCGATATGCATGAGGTAACTGTTGAGTTTGGAGATAGATATGAGGTTATCCAATCCGACAATCCAAAAGAATCCCTGCTTGTTATGGGTGGACAAAAAACTTTCGGAATCGGATGTACAACAACCGGTACAATGTTTTCAAATATTATAGGAAGAAAATTTAACTGCAACATAGTAAATGTGTCTTCTGTGGACAATGATTATCTGGAAAGATTAAACAATTATCTGGACAACCAAAGTAATGAAAAACAGTACAAAATTGGAATAATAGAATTGGATTATTTGAATGATAATGATAACATTGCATTAAACTCCATTATCGATTCCATGAATTTGTGTTGTGAAAACGTTATCGGTTGGTATGCATTTAATGATTCAAATAGTAAAAAAGACCTTATCAATCAAATACTGAATGATAAGATCAAAAATGGGTTGATTGCAATAGAGGACATGTCTATGATTTTTAATGAAGATAAGGATATGTGCAGCTATGACGATGAACACATTAATGATGCAGGAAACGTTTTGATTTATAAAAAACTGAGTTCACTCATAAAAGGGGTATTATAATGGAATTTCTAAGTTCTATCCATGAAAATCTTAAGAAAATCGATGAACGTGACATTGAATACATTGATTTATTTGACTATCCCGAATTAATCTATGGAAATGTCAATGTTAACTCCGGACTGAATTTTTGTAAATTCCCAAGGAATGTTCAGGATGAAATGGAAAAGTATGGAACGGGTGTCTTGAATGAAATGAAACAATTTAACAGTTCATCTTCCGGAAACAGATTGCGTGTTAAAACAGATTCCAAGAGAATTGTTTTTAAAATCCAGCTCAATAGAAAATATGATTTTATAAACATCAACAATACCAACAGTTTTGGTTTCGATGTTTATAATGTGATTAATGGCCAGTACATTCATGAAAATGTTTTCTCGCCCGGTGATGGAAACAACATTTTTGCACATGAAATTGAAGTTCCTGAAAATGGTGAGATATGTATATTTTTACCCAATTATAACAGCATATTATCCTTTTTCATGGGATTTGAAAAGGGTTCCTCCTTTGAAACACTCAAATATCCACAGGGTAAACGCTTGCCTGTTCTTTTCTATGGAAACGCTGTTACCCAGGGTGCATCTGCCAGCAGAAGTGGAAACTCTTTTACAAATATCCTCAGCAGACTTCTTGACAGAGACATGATTAACGTTTCATGTTCATCATGCTGCAAGGCAACGGACAATACCGCCGACTTTCTTGGAAAGATTAATTGTCATGCCATAGTAATTGACTATACCCATAACGCCTACGATACAGAGGAATTTATGCGTACACATGAACGTTTCTATAAGAAAATCAGACAGTATCATCCAGACACAAAAATTGTTCTGATGACCTCCGAGAATTTTAACTTCTGGAAATCCTATGATGAATATGACGAGATTGTCAAAAACACATATGATAACGCAAGGATTCATGGTGAAAATGTTGAACTGATTAATCAGAGACAACTGTTTGATGAAAATGAATATGACATTGTAAGTGTGGACGATACACATTATAGTGATTATGGAATGTATATCGTTGCTAAAAAGTTATGTGAAATAATTGGAGAATAAGGGGAAGTGTTTTTTATGGAATATCTAGAAAACATCAATGAAAAGTTAAGTGATGTCGACGAGACAAACATCATTTATTATGATTTGTTTGATTATCCAGAGTTTTTCTATGGAACTTTGAATTTTGCCAACGATTGTGTTGATTTTTCAAAGTTTCCAAAACACATTCTTGACAACATTAAAAATTTTGATGACGATACGTTTGTTACAATGAAAAAATTAAACGATTCGACTTGCGGATGTAGAATAAAATTTAAAACAGAATCACACAGAATTATCCTTAAAATCCAACTGAAAAATAAAGACATGTCACATAACATTCCTCCTGAAAATTCAAGGGGCTTCGATGTTTACTACCTAAATAATGATAGTTACATCCCATTATCACTTTTGGCACCTGAAAATGACAAAAATATATTTGCACAATGTATATGTAACGAAGATAATTCTGACATTTGCATTTTTCTTCCAAACTATGACAGCATTGAAAAAATATATGTGGGAATAGAATCTGATTCGTATTTTTACCCGTCACCATATGCCGGTGAAAACAGGAAAGCGATACTCTTTTATGGAAACGATGTTTCACAGGGCAGACTGGCATCAAAGTGCAGTTGCAGTTATCCAAACATTGTCAGTAAAATGATGGATCAGGACATAATAAACTTATCCTGTGATGTTGCCACCGGACCCTTTGAGGACATTGCCGAATATATCGGACGCATAAACTGCCAAAGTATTGTATTGGACTGTTCCACATTCATAGAAAATAAGGAAGAAAATAAGGAAATGTTTAAAAAGTTCTATAAAACAATCAGACAATACCATGAAGATACAAGAATAATATTGCTAACTTCACCCAACTATGATGAAGATGAAAAATATGATAGGATAGATCATGATATCATTATGGCATATGAAGATGCGGTAAATGATAAGGAAAATACAATT
>DUHK01000160.1 GCA_013330915.1 Methanosphaera sp.
GGATTATGTGCCTCACCTATTTCACCGGACTTGTCTGCACCGGAAGCATTGAAGTAACGTAATATTACTGATTTCAAACCGTAGGCGGTATCATAATCTTTGAGTATTCTTTCCACCATTAGTTTTGTCCATCCATAAGGATTTATAGGGTTTTGTGGATGATCTTCAACCAATGGTATTTTTTGTGGAACACCATATGTTGCACAGGTTGATGAAAAGATGAATTTTTTGACATCATGTTTTAACATTACCTTTAATAGGTTCATGGTGTTTACTACATTGTTTGTATAATATTTTTCAGGGTTTTGAACACTTTCCCCAACTTCTATGAATGATGAAAAGTGCATTACTGCAGTAATGTCGTACTTTTCAAACACTTCATCCAAATCTTCAATATCTTTTAAGTCACATTTACAGAAGGTTCCCCATTTGACTGCTTCCTCGTGTCCATAGCTTAGGTTATCAAGCACTAACGTTTCATAACCAGATTCAGTTAATGCCTTGTTTACGTGAGATCCAATGTAACCTGCTCCACCTACAATTAAAATCATGATAATTCTCCTAAAAAATTTGTTAAAAATAATTAATGTTTATATGGTGTAATATTCACCATCTACTTTTTCTACTCTTTTGAGTAATTGTTTGTTTTCTAAAGAAACAATAATGTTGTACGTTCTTTTAGGTGATAATTCCAATTCACCATACATCAGTGCACCTTCCAGAATGTATCTTGGTGCATAGTTATCGTATTTTGAAATTACTTCATTAATAATTGCATAAGCGTCTTCTTCCGTTTTGTTCAACATGTATTCCTTTAATTCAGATTGGCTTTCCACTATTTCAACTTCAGCATCTAAATTAACATAAGTTACGTCTTTTGTTGAACCATCATATTCTATGATCTTCTTTTGTTTCAATGATTCAAGCAAATCAACCATTTTAGTTTCAGAAAAGTCCAATACTTCTCGGATAGTATCATATGATACTTTTTCAGGATACTTGTCAAGATTATTTTTTATGAATAAAATAATTTTATTTTCATCATTAGTAATTATTTGCAATTATTACACCTGTAAATTTCTATTAATTATTATCTTGTTTATACTAAAAATAATTTTTTAAGAAGTTATGAAAATATAATTTAAAGTAACGATTCAAACAAAAAAGCTTTAAAATAAAAATATAGTTCAAAATAAAACTAAAAAGAAGTATAATGTTTAATATTATACCATTTAAACCCACAATTATATATTAGCATAAATAAATAGTATAATTATCAAAATCAGTTAAAAAAATGTGAGGTTTGACTCAATCATGTTAAGCATATTATACCAAAAATCAATAGAAAAAAAAGAGGAAATAAGTGAATTCTTTGACAACATAATTGAAGACATAAATCTGGAAAAAGTGGATGAAAAATATAACAAAACTGATTTTACAAAAACAAGACAAGACAAAAACTTTGCAGCAATAGACGGTAGCTTTAACACAAAAAAATTCATGCCAGCATACCTTTATACAATTACAAGTCAAACAATCATTTCAAAACAAAACAGCGATGCAATTAAAGAATCAGAAGCCGGAGAAATATCCACAATATCCACAATACACAACAGGAAAATTGACAAGATACTATCCACATACATGAACATACTGGAACTTAAAAGTACTATAGACACTCTCAAAAAACATCCAGATATTGACTACATGTTACTGGACGGATCAATTAGTGGAACATTATTAAATTTTCATGAAATAGATTTAAACAAGATAATTGACAAGGCTCTCAAAAGTTTTGCTATCCACGACATCCAACATGAACTTGAAAAGGACAGCATGACTCTGGAAATAACAACCGAAAGAATAAAAGCATACGTATTTAGTGAATGTAAGAAGATTATAGAAGAAAATGATTTGGATTATGAATTTAACGATATTGAAATGGACATCCTTCTTTCATTAGCCGGATTTGAACAATTATTCTGTCTGAGTTATTTACTAAAAAACTATAAGGAAAAAATTATTTGTGTATCAAAAACAAGTACAACAAAGGCATTGTTCAACGAAAGAATACCTGATGCTGCCGTACTTGAATATGCCTGCGATAATGCAGGATATACAGACCCACAAGAATTTGCTTCGATGAGACCTGTACGATATGTTGGTAATGTAAAAAGACAGGTGGACTTTCCTGTAGAAAATATAAGCCTGTCAGATACGCCTTATAAAGTATTCTTCACCAAACTAGAAGATTCATCAAACGTTTTAAAAATAGAAATACCATATTTGGTAAATGACGAAAAAATAGTGGAAATATTAAACGACTTACAAAGCATTAGTGTTCACGGATATCCCCACATCCTCAAAAGGGCACATGATGAAGTAAAGATTAAAACAAAACACCTGGAAAGAATTGCCAGAAATATGGGATTATACGATAAAACCGGAAGAGACATGCTTGAAAATTAATAATAAGGAGGAAAAAATAAATGTCAGACATAATAGGAAGATGTTACGGTGAAACTTCACCAGACAAAATATCATTCATTTCAAAAAAAACACCTGCAGTAAACGAATACGTGTACTTTGAGTACAACGGCAGAACAATAATGGGAACAATAGACAACCTGCTTAGAGGAAGCTTCACATTAAGTGATGACTTACTGGATGAAGATTCAATAAGAAAAATTACGGAAATTGGTGGAGAAACAGACCAATACATTCGCGGAGACATAACAGTACTTGGAGACCTTGAAACACTTGAAATACCAAGAAGTCCTGCTCCAATAGGAACACCAATCAAAAGGGCAAGCATAGAACAGCTGGACAAACTCTTCCACAACAGTGAAGGAATAAAAATCGGAAGTGTACTTTCACAACCTGAAGTTGACGTTAAACTGGACGTGAACAAAATGGTTTCAAGACATCTGGGAATACTTGCTATGACAGGTGCAGGTAAATCAAATGCAACAAGTGTAATAATAGATGAATTACTTGAAATCGGTGGAACAATACTTGTATTTGATATGCACTCCGAATACATTAAAACAGAATTTACCCATGGAAAAAAGAAATCCATAAAGGCAAAAATCAATCCACGTAACTTAAACATTTACGAATATAAAAAGCTGGCAAGAATACCTGATTCAGCCACCAACCAGGAAAGATACCTGAGAGAAGCATACGATTATGCCAAGGAGCTTGACAAACTGGGAGAATGTGAGGATTTCCTTGGTACCATGAAACAATATGCTTTCAATAAGGCGGAAGAGTTTGGCGAGGAAGGAAATAAAAATAAAGCCCATGAGGATGCTGCAAGACAGGTGGTCTTTAAACTTGATGACATGAAAAACATTTACCATTCCATTCTGGATAAAACTGATGTGTCTGATATTGTCAGTATATTAGAAGTAGGCAGAGTAAATATTATTCCTTTAAGTTCACTAGATGAAATTGCAACAGACATTGTAGTTAATCACGTTTTATCCGAAATATTAAGAAGAAGAAAAAATGCAGTTACTACAGGTGAAGAACCAACATTGGATTTCCCGATATTCAGCATTATTGAAGAGGCACATATCCTTGCATCAAACAAAAGGGATACAAGATCAAAAAGAACAATAAGCAGAATTGCAAGGGAAGGTCGTAAATTTGGTGTTGGATTATGTCTTGTAAGTCAAAGCCCGAAATCACTGGACAGTGAATCATTATCACAGCTAAACAATTTAATCATATTAAGATTAGTTGAACCTAGTGATCAGGCACACGTTCAAAAAAGCAGTGAAAGCTTAAGTGAAGACCTTCTAAAAAAATTACCGTCATTAAACATTGGTGAGGCCGTTGTTCTGGGACAGATGACAAAAGTTCCGACACTTGTTAAAATAGACCAATTCAAGGGAAAGGTTGTTGGAAACGATTTGGATATAAGAAAAATATGGCAAACTACTAAGAAAAATAAAGAAGAAGCTGAAAAAAGAAGTAAACAAGATTTAATGGACTTGTATTAAAATGACAATAAAAATTGCACATTTTGCAGATACCCATCTGGGATATAAACAATATGGTCTTATTGACAGGGAACTGGATTTCTATGATGCATTCAATAATGTTATCGATGATATCATAGAAAAGGATGTTGATTATGTAATTCATTGCGGAGATTTGTTTGAACAACCAAAACCTCCTATTAAGGCATTGTTGGTTGCACAGGAAGGATTTTTAAAATTGATGAAAAACAATATTACAGTAATTGTTATTGCAGGAAATCATGACAAGTTACAAAGAAAGGCAACTTCAATTCCCCAGGAATTATATGAAAATGAGAATTTTCACATATTAACAATTCAGGAACCAACATTAAGATTAAGTGACGAATTAATTGTTTCAGGATTACCATACATACGAAAAGACCATGAAGATGTTGTTAAGGGTCTTTTAAAGGATATATATGAAGATGTCAAGGATTACAAACATAAAATATTGATGTTACACGGAGGAGTAAGCAAATATTTTGATTTTAATCCGGAATTTGAGTTAGATACCATTCCTGATAATTTTGACTATTATGCAATGGGTCATATTCACCAGAGAATAATTGAAAAGGACTTCAAGGGAGGAATATTATCCTTCCCAGGTTCTACCGAAATACTCAACAAGGGAGAAATAAGCGAATATGATACAAAAGGTAAAGGTTATAATTTACTGACTATTGATGAAAATATCGAAGTAGAATATGTTAATGTGGAATTGGAACGAAAGTTCATCGATAAACAAATCAGCTATCCAAAATTGGAAGAGAAACTGGATGAACTTGAAGAACATATCAAAAATGATATTCTTACTAAAAGCGATAAAAAACCTGTTTTGTTATTAACTATTAAAGATGGTAACTTTGATAGAGGTGATGTGTCTAGAATTATAAAGGAAAAATTAGACAATCTCGCATTGACAATCAGGACATCATATCAACCAACAGAAATTGACGATGAAGGCAGACCAATAGAAAAACCCTTTTTGAAACCGGAAGAGTTAATTAATGAAAAATTATCCGAGAAATATCAAAACAAAGATGTTGGACAACTGGGAGTTGATCTTTACAGATCATTAAGCAGGCATGATTTAGAAGAAACATACAACATTTCCGAAACATTTTATAATAAAAAATTCAAAAAGGCAACGGGAGAAGACAATGATAATCAATAGTATTACACTGGATAATTTTAGATCACACAAACATTCAGTTATCAACTTAAACGAAGGAATATCAGTAATATTAGGAGAAAATGGGGCAGGTAAATCAAGTATTTTTGAAGCCATTAGTTACTCATTTTTTAAAACTTTTACTGGAAAAATTGAAGACCTTTTCAGAAAATCTGCTGATGAAAATGACAACATTAATGAAATGAAGGTTACTGTTGAATTTGAACATGGCATCACACATTACAAACTGGTTAGAGGAAAGAAAAAAAGTAGTAACATAGCAAAATTATACCGTAAAGAATCAGATAATCTGTCATTAATATGTGAAGGTGACACAGTAGTCACCAGAGAAATTGAATCAATATTATCCCTGGATTCAAAATCATTCCTAAATGCGGTTTACATTCGTCAAGGAGAAATCACGGATTTAATTGAAAAAACTGCGGCTGAAAAAAAGGAATTAATTGCCAAACTATTAAACATGGATTCTCTTCAAAAGGCCAGTGATGATTTTAAAGAGATTATAAAAAGATATGAGGAACAAATATCAAAAAATGAGGGTACATTACTTACAAAAGATGCTGTTGAAGAGAGTATTGAACAACTCAATGACAAAATCGAAGAAAATAATGAAGAATTAGAAAAAATTAATCCGAATATTAAGGAAATTGAAGATGAATTAAAAAATCTGGAAATAAAAAAATTACAGTCAGAAAAGGATAAAAATGAATATGACAATTTAAAAAATCAGATAGAACAACAGAATAAACTTGTTGACAGTATTAAAAGTAATAAAACAATAAACGAAGGAAAAATAAAAGATGTTGAAGAATGTGAACTTAAATCATTGGAATTAGAAAAATATGTAAAACAGTTACCTAAACTTCAGGAATTAAAAGAATATAAAACAGAATTAGACAAGCATAATCTCGAGAAAAGGAACCTTGAAAACAATATTAAAAAGATTAATGAAAACAAGGACATTCAAGAAAAAAGCAAGGAAAATTATGATAAATACGAAAAAATCAAAAATGAAAATAGTTCCCTAGAAAATGAAAAGCAAACTCTTGAAAATGAAGTTAATAAAAACAAAGAGGTTAAACTCAGACTCAAAACCCTTAAAGAAAGAAATGAAGGTCATGTTGCTTATATTCGTGAAACTTCAGGATATGCTGCAAAGATATTTGGTGAAAACTTTAGCAGTCCCGAGCAAATAGAAAGCAAAGTCAAAGAAGAAAGTGAAAAAGTTAACGGAAATATTGAAAAAATAACCGAAGACATAAATAACAACAAAAACAAGCTTTCTGTAGTAAAAAATGATTTAAACAATACTGAAAAATCATTGAAAGAACTTAAAAACACTCAAGATACCTGTCCAATATGTCAATCCCCAATTTCACACGAAAAACACTTGGAGTTATCTGAGGATTATGAAGAAAAAATATCATCATTCAGAGAGATTATCAGTGAATTGGATAAAAAGAATAAAAAACATGAAGATGAACGTGAAGAATGCAGGAAGTATCTTGAAAAAATTGATAATATTAACATCATCAAATTAAATGATGAATATACGGAATTTAATGAAATATTAAAAAATATAAAAGACTGTGAAAAGTTATTACCTGAGATAGAAAAGAAAGAAGAAGCATATGAAAAACTTAAAAAGGAAATTGATGAAAATAAGGATCTTTTAAATGACCTTGAAAAGTACCATAATGATTTCATGATATCATCCGAAATCTTAAAAGGACTTCCAGATAAAGAGGATGAAGAAAAAAAATTGGACGTAACGAACTCTAAAATATTGGAAATTAAAGGAAAATGCACTGAAATAATCAGACAATATCGTGTTACTGACAATTTAGATCACTTAATTAAATATGCACAGCAACAAGTAGAACTTTACAATAAGTACCTTGGAATAATAGCCGGCAAAGATTCACTACTCAAAGAAAATGAAAATTTGATAAATAATCTTAGTGAAGAAGAACAATGCTTAAGGAAATTTGAAGAGGAAATTAATAATTTAAAGTATGATGAAGAAAAATACAAAACAATTCTGGAATCATATAAATTACAAGATGAAAAACTAGAAAAATCCAAACTTAGAAAAAATACCATAGAAACGGAAATAAAAAGTGACGAAAAACAACTGGAAAATAAAAACGAAGAACTTAAAAGACTCAATGATCTGTCAGAAGAACAGGACAATTTAAAGAAATATGTGGAAATACTGGAGTATATCAGAGAACTTTATGGTAAAGACGGAGTCCAAAAAGAGTTAAGAGAAAATGCCAGACCAGACATTGAAAAACATACCCTTGACATTTTCAACGAATTCGACTTCGAATATACATCATTGGAACTTGATGAAAATTATGATGTTTACATAGAAAACAAAAATGAACGACTGACATTAAACATGATGAGTGGTGGAGAAAAAATAGTTATTGCACTTGCTCTCAGATTAGGTATTGCCAGCACAGTATCTGGAAACAGAACAGACATGTTACTTCTTGACGAACCAACCATACATCTGGATGCTGAAAGACGCAGATTATTGATTGATATAATACGCCAAATTAAAATTGTTCCACAAATGATTGTTGTCAGTCACGATGATGAAATGGAATCCATTTCCAACAATATCATTAAAATTGCTAAAGAGAATGGTATTTCATATGTTGATGATAGTTAATACTATTATCATCTCTTTTTTTGTGAATAATATTTTAAGTTAAATCTTTAAAAAAATAGAATTATGTTTAAGGGTTTTTTTGAAAAAAAGGAAATATGATATTTATCAACTCATGTTGATAAACCCTTGTTAATATCATATCCAAACTTATTTTAAAGTAGTGAGGAAAAACAAAAATTACATTATGTTGTATTTTTGTAATAGTAAGAATTCTTCTGTGGTTAATTTTTTACCATCTTTGAATTTTTGGAAGATTTCTTCAGCTTGTTCTTTTTCTTTTAAGTCACTGTTTGATTTTTCTTCGGATTTTCTTCCTCTAGGTTTTGCTTTTGCTTGATCCATGAATTTGTTAACTTTTCTGATTTCGGAAAGTTTTGCTTTAACTTCTTCATGTTTTGCTGTTGCTGCATTTCTAGAGTTGATGAAATCTTGGTGTTTGCTGTCTGCTTTTTCTCTTATTCCATCAATTTGGTTGAAGTATTCAATCATTTCTTCATGAACTGCTTGAGCTTTATCAGATAATTCTACAACTTTTTGGTGGTAGTTTTCTGATTTTTCTTTTAAAGCATCTGCTGTTTTTTCTTCTTCTTCATCACTTTGGATTTTTTTGAGTTGTTTGGTTAAATCGGAAACTCTTTTTACAAGCTCATTTTCTTTTCTGATATCTAATACTTTTGTTTGTATTGTTTTATCGATTTTGTTGATTTCTGCTTGTATGTTTGAGATTTCTTTTTTACCTGAGTTCCATTCAACTTTTTTAAGTTCTTCGTTACATTGGTTTCTTAACTCTTTGTTTTCATGAACTTGTTTGTTGATTTCGTCTCTTTCATTTCTTTTTTCTAAAGCGATTTTTAAAGTGTCTTTGAGTTCTTGATTTAATTCATCTCTTTCTTTCCTGTAAGTTTTAGTTTCTTCATTCATTTGGTCTCTTTCGTTTTTGAGACTTGTGAGTTCAGATTCTAAAGTTCTTTTACATTGTAATAACTGTTGGAAATTTAAGATTGAATAATCGATTGCAGGTTCTTCTTCAGCATCTTCAGC
>DUHK01000099.1 GCA_013330915.1 Methanosphaera sp.
CATTTTAAAAATGTTAAAAAATATTCACACTAATAATAAAAAAGATAAGGAGAAATGAAATTGAGTAAAATTGATGTAGCAATTATAGGAGCTAGTGGATATACTGGCGGAGAATTGATGAGACTTCTTTCAAGACACAAAAATGTTAACATTAAATACGTTACAAGCCGTAAAAATGAAGGACAGGACGTTAGTGTACTTCATCCAAATCTTGAAACATTGGATTTGAAATTTTCAAACCCTGATCCTAAGGATGTTGATGCTGATTTAGTATTCAGTGCTCTTCCTCATGGTGCTTCCATGAAACTGGTACCTGAGTACTTGAATAACGGTTCAAGAGTAATAGATTTGAGTGGAGATTTCAGATTCAAAGACATCAAAACATACGAAAAATGGTATCATATGGAACATTCACATCCTGAATTGGAAGCTGTATTTGGTTCTCCAGAAATTAATCGTGAATTAATAAAGGATGCCAATCTCATTGCAAATCCAGGCTGTTTTGTAACAGGAGCTATTCTTTCCAGTCTTCCTATTGTAGAAAATCAGTTGGTGGACAGAATCATTTTAGACAGTAAATCAGGAGTAAGTGGTGCCGGTGTAAATCCTTCAGCAACAACCCATTTCCCAACATGTACAGATAACGTTAAGGCCTATTCAATCTCAGGCCACAGACACACTCCTGAAATTAGGGAACAGTTACATAACTTTGGTTCCGGAGACGTTAAGGTATCATTTACACCTCACCTTGTACCTGTTATTCGCGGAATTATCACAACCAACCACAGTTTCCTCCTGAAGGATGATGTCAGTGCAGAGGACATTTATTCATTATACTGTGAATACTATAAGGATGAACCATTTGTACACGTGCTTAAAGACAATAATATTCCACTTTTAGCCAGTGTACGAGGTTCAAACTACTGTCATATTGGTGGAATATCCCTGGATGATATGGATCATCTTGTTGTGATTTCAGCAATAGATAACCTTGTTAAAGGTGCTTCAGGTCAAGCTGTTCAAAATATGAACATAATGTTCGGTTTTGATGAATGTGAAGGATTAAGAGAAGTAGGATTATACCCTTAGGGAAGATAGAAATGAATTTGATAGTATATTATTCCAGAACTAACAATACAAAAGAAATATCTCAGTTGATTGCCGAGGAAGTAGGTGGAGATCTTCTAGAAATTAAGGATAAAAAATCCAGATCAGGACCAGTCGGTTTTGTTTTAGGAGCTGTGGAATCATTTTTAGGTAAAAAAACAGACGTTACCTATGAAAAAAAGGATTTGTCTGCCTATGATACAGTTTATATTGGAACTCCGGTATGGGCTTCAAAACCTGCTCCTGCCGTTATTAAGTTTATCGAAGAAAATGATTTCAGCAATGTTGAAGCTGTGACATTTGCAACATTCATGGGAAGTGGTGGCAAATCAACAACTACTGAAATGAACAATCTGATTAAATCCAAAGGCGGAAACATTAAACGTTCCTTTGCTTTTAGAATGACTGGAACAGATAAGAAGGAATTAGTTAAAAGTGCATTTGAAAACTAATTTTTCCTTTAACTATTTTTTTTTAGAAGTAATTTGAAACGTTGTTTTATTATTTAAAATTTAAATAAAGCTAAATTTATCATATATAAACTCAATTTTATCTTTTATTAAATAAATTTAAATAGATTCATTTAATAGAATAATATATAATTAAATTTAGTAAATATAAAATTTGGGGAATAACATGAGAAGTCTAGTAGTTTTTTACACCAAATCCGGAAACACAGGATTAGTGGCGCACACAATAAAAAGAGAACTCAAAACACACATCAAAGAAATTAAGGATTATACACATTATAGAAGTATTTTTGACTATCTATTCACAAGTTTAATAGATTCAGCAAGTATAAATCCTAGAAAATTAGATATAAATTATTATGACACTATTTTTATTGGAACACCTGTATGGTTAGGAAGCATGACTCCTGCAATAAAAAAAATTATAGATAATACTGATTTCAAAAATAAAAACATCATTCTCTTTAACACCATGAAAATCGGTGGGCATGAAAATGCCATGAAAAAGATGGTCAAATTAATAGAAAAACAAAACGGAAAGGTAGTTGGAGCATTCTCTATTAGAACAAACTGTTCAGACCTGGAAATAATGGCACGAACAAGGAAAGCTCTTCATGATTTAAATTTAACATAAACCGGTGAAAAAATGACTTCAATAATAATATTCTCATCAAACAATAAAACTAAATTTATTTCAGAAATCATACAAGAAAAAATCTATGCGGATATAATTGAAATTAAGGATTTGAATAAAAAAAGAGGATTTTTAGGAAATATTCAAAATAATTATAATGCACTGCGCTCAAATAAAACCAACATTCAACCAGAAAGAATTGATTTACAAGGTTATGATTTGATTATTATTGGAAGCCCATCCACATTTGGCGGAATATCACCGGCAATATCTACATTCATAGATAACAACTCATTTAAAAATAAAAACATAATTATGTTTACCACAACAAATTCAAGACAGGGCTATGATGTACTGAAAAATATGAAAAAGAAACTTGAATCAAAGGGTGGAATAATTGTAAACTCATTTATCATGAGGGTTAATAATAAAAGTGAAGATGAATTAAAAATCAACACTTTAAAAATTATAAAGGATCTTGATTTAGATTTATACTCCTAAAAACTCTTTTCATCAATTTGAAATAAAACACTTCCCTAATCAAATAATTATTTTTTTCACTTCACACTATTTTTTTAAAGAAATAACTTTTTTTATTTAATAATACAAAAAATTACTTTAATATTAAATATTCTAAAAGATATAAATAATTTTATAATAAATGAAATTTTTAAATTATAAAAAATTCTTAACGAATTTTTTCATCAGATAACATAGGAGAACATGAGATGGTAGATGTAATCACATATATTACAAAAAAATCTCATAAGCCTTTAATTATAATTCCAATACTACTGATGGTTCTATCATTACTATACCTTGGAATCTTCGGATTAAACGAAGGTGTAGATTTAAAAGGTGGAACATTAGTAACACTAGAACTTAAAGAGCCTATGTCTGAAGCTGAAGTAACAAATCTAATTTCTAGAGAATTAGGCATAAATGACGTGAAAACATCAATATCCGGAAGTACCGCGACAGTTACCATGTCCGGAGATGTTGATCAGGCCAATTTCCAACAGAAAATTGGAGAAAAATTTAACATACTTAGCTTTAGAAGTGTGGGAGCACTCTTAAGTGATGCTGCTATGGGACAAATTGCATACGCTTTGTTATTTGCATTTATTTTCATGGCAATAACAGTGTTCTATGTATTTAGAGACCCTGTACCATCACTGGCTATCATACTTTCAGCAATATGTAACCTGTCAATTGCAGTAGGTAGTATGTCCCTCTTTGGAATACCACTTTCTGTAGCCAGCGTAGGTGCATTACTTATGCTTATTGGGTACGGAGTGGACACAGACATTCTCCTTACTACACGTTTACTCAAGCGTAACGACGGAGACTTAGATGACAGAGCAGAAGGTGCTTGTAAAACAGGTGTAACCCTCACAATTTCAGCACTTGCAGCAATGATTGTTTTATTTATTGTTGTTAGAATATTTATTCCTTCAGCTCAAGTATTAGAAGACATATCCGCAGTTCTTATAATGGGATTACTATCAGATTTATTATCCACATGGCTTATGAACTTAGGAATTCTTAAATGGCACATGGAAAGAGGTGGTCACAATTAATCAAGCCACCAAACAATTTATAAAACGACCTAGAACAATAATACTCATTGTATTATTATTAGTGAGTATAATATCTATAGGAATATTTGGTCTTCAGGAAGGTCTTGACCTTGCCGGAGGTTCCATGATTCAATTACACCTTGAGGAACCTGTAGATCAAGACACAATGAATACAGTGACAGCAGTTCTTGACAAAAGGTTAAACGCATTTGGTATAAGTGACGTTCAAGTAAGACAAAGTGGTAGTCAGGATGTTATCGTTGAAATAGCGGGAGTAGAGCCCGAAGAAGTTGAACGAATTATCAGTACTCCAGGTAAATTTGAAGCAAAAATTAACAACAAAACTGCTTTAACCGGTTCAGACATTTCAACCGTTTCTGCTGCAGAAGTAACAGGAACAAGATGGAAAGTACCTTTCAGTGTATCAACTGAAGCTGCAAACAAATTTGCAGAGGTAGCAAAAGGACAAGCAGGTGCAGAAGTACAAATGTACCTTGACGATAAGCTGATTTCAGCACCACAACTTGATGCAGGATTAGCAAATGGTGTCGGTTCAACTGATATTGAAGTGTCCGGAGGAGAACAAAGTAAAGAGGAAGCACAAAGACAGGCAACTGAAATCCATACAGTGCTTGAATCTGGTGCATTACCTGTTAAACTTTCAATCAGTGGAGTAAACAGTGTATCCGCAGAATTAGGTTCACAATTTGAAACCGGTTCATTAATTGCAGGTATACTTGCATTACTTGCAATTGTAGTGATTGTATCAATCAAATACAAATCACCATCACTTGTAATTCCAATCGTCATAACAAGTTTATCAGAACTTTTACTCATACTTGGATTTGCATCCTTAATACACTGGAATCTTGATTTATCAGCAATTGCGGGTATGATAGCAACGATAGGTACTGGAGTAGACGACCAAATCGTGATGACAGATGAAGTACTGGCAAGACGTGACAGAAGTGACAGAAAGAATATTGTTAAAACAAGAATTAAAGATGCTTTCTTCATAGTATATGCTTCTGCAGGAACACTTATCGCCGCTATGCTTCCACTTGCATACATCGGATTTGTAAGAGGTGCTACAGGAATTGGTATGCTTACCGGTTTTGCTGTAACTACAGTGGTAGGGGTACTTATAGGTATTTTCATAACAAGACCTGTCTTTGCAGATTATATTGAAACATTCCTTGTTAAAAATCCTAGAGAACAAATCAACATATCAAAATCATCAAGTTCTAAACCTAAAAAGAACAAAAAGAAAGGAAGAAAAACAATCGCTCGTGAAAAAGCTGAAGCAGCTAAGAAAAGAAGATAATTCTTCCTTTTTATACTTTTTTTAAATAACTTAATTTTTTCATGCATTATTTGATAATGAATCTATTTTATTGATTTATTCGTCAAAAAAATAAATATCAAAAAATACTAAAATTATATTATGATAAACAAAGATCACCCAAGATACGAATCATTACTTTATAGAGAAAAAATTGTTGAAGCACACAAAAATGGTATACTAGCAGATTCAGGTATGATTGCTCATGGAAGAGGTGAAACCTTTGATTACCTTATTGGAGAAAAAACCACAGAAAACTCTAAAAATACTATTGAAGTTGCTGCTTGTTATTTTTTAACCAGGAAAAAACCAGTATTATCCGTAAACGGGAATACAACCGCTTTAGTTTCAGAAGAAATAGCAGAATTATCCAAGATTCTTGATATTCCAGTGGAAATCAACCTTTATTACAGAACACCCGAAAGGATAAAAAACATTGAGGCAGTCTATAAAGAATTAGGTGTTGAGGAAATATTAGGAACAGATGAAGATGATTTCATAGATACTCCCGATTTAAATGGTCCAAGAAGTCCAGTGAGTATTGAAGGAATCAACAAAGCAGATTTAATATTCATTCCTCTTGAAGATGGTGACAGGGCGGAAAAATTAGCTGCTCTTAAAAAAGACATAGTGAACGTTGATTTAAATCCATTATCCAGAACTGCCGTTACATCTACAGTTACCATCGTGGACAATATTGTTCGTGCAATGCCTCTGTTAATTGAATCTGTAAACGAATACATGAATTGTGATAAGGATATTCTTCTTGAAAGAATCAGGAACTTCAGCAATAGGGATAATTTAGACAATTCGATTCATGATATTTTAAAAAGATTTGAATAATACATATAACATAAATTATTTCAAGAGCAAAGACACTTTAGAGGGGTTAATAATTTGAAAGTTTTTGGTGTAACAGGTCTTCCTGGTTCGGGAAAAAGTATTATTTCAAGAATCGCTAAAAAGGATGGCATTTATACAATAAGCATGGGTGATGTAATCCGTAAGGAAGCGGAAAAACAAAACTGTACAACCGGTGAAGCTGCAGTTAATTTAAGGAAACGTTATGGAGATAACGTTGTAGCCGATAGATGCATTCAGGAAATATTTAATCATTCACGAAACAGACACAACAATAAGCATATGATTAAAAAGATTCATAAATCGGATAACAGATACCAGGCCCCGAAAAAATATAAAAAGATAGAACAGGACGTTTACATCATTGAAGGAATACGTAGTCCTGATGAAGTTGAATATTTCAGAAAAAGATTCAAAAACTTCAAGATTATAGCCATACATGCAAACCCCCAAGAAAGATTCAACAGGCTTGTCAGAAGAAAAAGAAGCGATGATTCCACAGATTACAGGGTATTTCAGGAAAGAGACGAAAGGGAACTGAACTTTGGAATAGGAAATGTCATTGCAGAAGCAGATTACATGCTCATAAATGAAGGACATATACAGAAATTTAAAAATAAAGTGAGAGTACTGATTCAAAATGAAATCAAACCAAGATCCAAACATAAAAAACATCCAAATAAAATTAAAAACAAAATTAAACCCAACAGAAGAACAAACAAAGGTAGAAAACAGTATACGAAATTTAATGGGCGAAAAGATTACAATAAGAAAAAGCGACGATGATTATTTGATTGTTGAGGATGACCTATCCTCTTTGTCAATTATACGAAAGCTAATCATTAAAAACGAGATGGAAGAACTGGCCAGAAATATATTTGAAAAAAACAAGAAGGAAAACAGTATTACTTTCTTTATCAACAAGCAAGCAGCATACAACAACATGTTTCATATGATTGATGAAAACATGTCTCCTCTTGGTGATATAGAAATAACAATTGAAAGTAATGATTCGGAAGAAGTAATTGAATGGATTACTTCTTAATCATCTATACTATAATCATATTTTTCAATGAGGTGGGCTTTCCGGATATCATATGTTCCATTATCAAAGTGCCAGTTAATGTCTGCCTCATCTATTACTATTTTTCTATCGTAGAATGGTGCATCCAAAACCAATGTTTCCGCTTCACCACCCTCAAATGCAGGATGGATACCGTATTTTTTACTTAATTCAAGTAGTTTATTAAGACTTTCATGTGTTATAGTTTTTCCCAGCCATGTCTCATCCAGACCATAAGCTGAAACACTTGTGATTATGACTTCAAATCCCGAATCAACTATTTCTTTCATGTATTCTATGGGATCTTTATGCCATAATGGAGATATTGAAAGCAAACCCAATTTTTTGCAAATGGAATCAATTCTTGATTTTTGGTATTCTGATTCTAATGCACCAGAATAAACAGCTTCAACCCCTTTTTCTTTAAGTTTTTCCAGCATCCTTTCAAGGTCATTAAGTTCCTCTTCCTTTACACCATCTGTTAAAACATCAATTGAAGGAATTTCCATTGCTGCAGAACAGTAATCCACCATATGTATGTCGGGCACGTGAAACATATATGATTCCTTGTTTCGTGAAACCATTGCAAGTAATGCATATATTTCATCACCGTTTTTCAAGGATTCATATACTGCCATGGTACTGTCTTTACCTCCAGAATATAATATCACTGATTTCATAAGTAAAACTCCTAAAAAAAAATAATTTTCTAAAAAAAAATGTTAGAAAGTGGATGAAAAAAAAATTATTCTCTTCGTTTAGGTCTGAATCTAGGAGTTCCAGAATTTTTAGACCTTTTATTTTCTTTCCTACTTTCTTTTTTCTGTTTTGGTTGTTTATCTGATTTAGATGAACGGTTGAATAATGAAAATCCTCTTTTAGTTTTTTCTTCTTTAGCTGTTTTGATTTCATCTTCTGATTTAAAATCATCAACAGTTAATTGTTTGAATCGTTTGTTAGAACCGATGTTTTGTTTTGGACTTTCATCAAATGATTCATCAAATATGTCAATGGAATTAGCTTTTCGTCTCCTGTTTCTTCTTGGAGATCCTTTATTTGTTCCAGGTACGACTTTTCTTTTGATATTTTCCTGTTCGGAAGGTTTTTTCTTTCTTTTCTTTCTGAAATTGTTGATAAATGTTATGAGACTATCCACAAAGAAACCTGCAGCGGCTACAATTATTCCTAAAACTCCAGAGAATAAAATTATATTTATTCCATTAGGCATGAATTTGTTTAGGAATGCAATTTGTGTTTCTGTAGGGCCTGTAACATTTAAAACTACCACGTCATTTTCGGATAATCTGTTCAATATTTTAGTCACATTGTTTGCCTGAACTGTCGCATTAGCACTCATCGAAGTGTATCTTAGGTGAGTGTATGTTTCACGACTGAATGTACTGTAAATACTGTTTAAAACTCCCTGAGGATCTCCACCTTCTGCGATAACCACAAGGAAAGTATTATTGTTCTGTTCTATAACATCTGTAATGTTCTCGTTACTGTTGTTTAGGGCTTGAGTTAACAGCCGCTTTTCTGTATCCGAATCAAATTCCTCATCTATCTTAATCGTTATTCCATTATAGTCTACTTTTTCAACTCCTCCTATTGAGGAGATGTTTTGGATTATTTGTGTTAAGTTTCCGTTCGTCGATAAATCTAGCTCTATTACATCAGTACCATCAACACTTTCTTCCACTATTGTTCTGGTAAAATCAGGTATGTCCTCCACTATTGGTGAAAGCAGGAAAGCTCCAGCAGCCAATCCCACTATTAAACCCAACAATATTACGGAAATTAAATTCTTTTTACCTATGTATGGTGTTAATAATGCTGTTGAAAATACAAATAACATAGCTAGAATAAATAAAACCATCATTATAATGATTGTTAAAGCATCCATATTTATCCACTCTCTAATGAATGATAATTAAAATCAATCATTCTATGTTAAATTTTTTCAATATTATAATATATTTTGTAGATAATCCTATTTGTATTTAATTATTTTATATCTTTTAAAAAAGTAACAAAGATTATTATAAAAGTTGTAATATACTAAAATATAGAAACCAACATTATAAAAAAAGAGGTTTTACAATGAAAGATTTATTAAAAAAATTATCAGAAGCATGCGGTATCTCCGGATTTGAAGATGAAATACGTGAAATACTTAAAGACGAATTAAAAGACTGTGTAGACGAAATGGAAACTGACCTCATGGGTAACCTAATCACCACACATAAAGGTAAGGAAGGAAAACCTAGCGTAATGTTAGCTTCACACATGGATGAAGTCGGATTAATGGTTAGTTTCATTGACGACGAAGGATTCTTAAGATTTATAAAAATCGGTGGAATCAACGACCAGATGTTATTAAACCAAAAAGTATACATTCAAACAGAAAACGGAGAAGTTCCTGGTATCATAGGCTCAAAACCACCACACATAACCAGTGCAGAAGAAGCAAAGAAAATCATCACATACAAAAACATGTTTATCGACATCGGAGCCAAAGATAAGGAACAAGCAGAAAGTTTAGTTTCCGTGGGGGATGCAGTTGTATTCCACACCGACTTTGAAGAATGCTTAAACGACTTAGTGATGGGTAAAGCATTAGACAACCGTGTGGGTTGTGCCATCATGACAAAAGTAATGCAACAACTGGACACTGATGCAACAGTATATGGTGTTGGAACCGTACAGGAAGAAGTGGGACTTAAAGGTGCAAAAACATCAGCATTTAAACTAAACCCAGACATGGCTATAGCATTAGACGTGACAATTGCAGGAGATCACCCTGGAGTTAAAAAAGAAGAAGCACCAGTTAAAGCAGGTGAAGGACCTGTTATCTCATTTGCAGATGCAAGTGGTAGAGGACTGATTACACATCCTATGATGAAAAAACTATTACTTGAAGCTGCCGAAGCAGCTGGAATAGAATGTCAATTAGAAGTAGGTGACGGTGGAACTACAGATGCAACAGCTATCCACTTAACCCGTGAAGGAATTGCAACTGCAACCCTATCTGCTGGTTCAAGATATATCCACACACCTATAAGTGTTGTAAACCTTAAAGATATGGAAGATACTGTAAATCTCATATTAGAATTCTTAAAACGTTTATAAGTGCAAAAACACTTATAAATACTTTTTTT